>JAJYYS010000139.1 GCA_021800745.1 bacterium | reverse complement strand
TGTTTTTTATATCGCCAAAGCCTTTATTTCCGCGTATATCTGGTCGTCCATAAATCCTTTAACGTCGATAGACTTAGAGAAACAGGCGTTTACGCATGCCCCGCATCCGGTGCAAAGTCCGGGATTAACGTTAGCTACGACCTTTACGAGTTTTCCGCTCCTGTCTTTAATTTCTTTTCTGCTTATAGCATTGTAAGCGCAGACTCTCTGGCAGTAAAAACATGCAACGCACGTCGCTTCGTTGACGCCGGCTATAGTTCCTTCGACCTCGTATTCGTTCTTTGAAAAAAGCCCTAATATTTTAGAAGCGGCGGCAGATCCGGAAACAACGGATTCAGGAATATCTCTGGGTCCCTGCGCCATACCTGCAAGAAAAATTCCTGCCGTAGAAGACTCCGCCGGACGCAGTTTAGGATGCGATTCCGTAAAAAATCCATATTTATCATACGATATTCCGAGCATCTGCGCAAGTTTGTCGGAGCCTTTTTTCGGTATTACGCCGGTAGCAAGAACGACCATATCTGCCGCAATTTCTACCTGATTTCCCGAAAGGGTATCTGCGCCTTTAACGATAAGTTTTCCTTCATCTTCATATATTTTTGATACCCTGCCCCTTAAGTAAATTGCGCCGTCCTGCTCCATAGTGCTTCTGACGAACTCCTCATACCCCTTGCTAGTCGATCTTATATCTATATAAAAAACATAGCTCTGTGAACCATGAACCTTGTGGGCAAATAACTTAGCATGTTTTGCTGTGTACATACAGCACACTTTTGAACAATAAGGAACGCCTTTTTCCGGATCCCTCGAACCTACGCACTGAACAAAGACGATAGTCTGCGGGGTTTTACCGTCGGAAGGTCTTTTAATAACGCCTTCCGTAGGACCTGAAGCGGACAGAATCCTTTCAAACTGCAAACCGGATATAACGTCTTTATATTTTCCGTATCCGTATTCTCCGTACATTGAGGTATCCATAAGGTCGTATCCGGTAGATGCGACGATTGCTCCCACCGTTTCTTCTATAATTTCATCCTGCAAATCGAAATTTATACACTTAGGACCGCATGCATCGTAACATTTCTGGCATTTTCCGCCCTTTTTAAAGTGTAGGCAGACAGACCTGTCCAATACCGGAACAAGCGGAACCGCCTGTGGAAATGGAACGTATATTGCCGTCCTTTCGGAAAGGTTCACATTGAATTCGCTTTTGATGTTTTTATGCATCGGGCAGGCATTCCAGCATTCGCCGCATCCGGTGCAGTCTTTTTCGACGACGCTTCTTGCCTTTTTCTTTATTTTAACCTTAAAATTTCCGATATAACCCGAAATATCTTCAACTTCAGAATAAGTGTATAATTTTATATTTGGGTGCTGGTTTGCTTCGACCATTTTAGGCGTCATTATACAACTTGAACAGTCAAGGGTGGGGAAAGTTTCGTCAAGCTGTATCATCTTTCCGCCTATCGAAGGTTCTTTTTCCACAAGTACAACTTCTACTCCCCCGTTTGCAATATCGAGAGCCGCCTGTATTCCGGCTATTCCGCCGCCGATAACTAAAGCTTTTTTATTTAAAGGAACTCTGACGTCTTCGATAGGCTTGTCTCTTTTTACCTTCTCGACCATCATTTTCATTAAATCTACGGCTTTTGCGGTTGCCCTTTCTTTATCTTCGTGAACCCATGAAACCTGCTCCCTGATATTGGCTATTTCGACAAAATATGGATTTAAACCTTCTTTTGCGGCGGCCTTTCTGAACGTATTTTCGTGCATATGGGGCGAGCATGCCGCGAGAACGATACCCGTTAAATTCTTTTCTTTTATTATATTTCTCAAACTATTTTGACCCGGGTCGGAACACATATATTTGTAATCTAATGCGCTGACTACTCCCGGAATTTTAGCGGCTTCTTCTCTGACCTTCTCGACATCGACCGTTCCGGCGATATTGGAACCGCACCAGCAAACAAATACGCCTATTCTTGCCATAATATATACCTCGTATATCGCTCTATTTTTATTTATATTTTATCTATTGTTGATTTGGTAATCCTTCAATCTTTTTTAAAACCCTGTCTGCGGCAACCATATGTCCGTCTATTGCAAGGTCTTTGGGGGTTATCCCGAAAGAAAGGCCTAACAGCTCCGTTATAAAAAGAACGGGCAATCCAAGCTTTTCGTCATATTTTCTTTCTATTTCCCTCTGCCTTACGTCTAAATTGGAATGGCATAGGGGGCATGCAACTACTACAAGGTCGGCTCCGTGTTTTTTAATATCGTAAAGTATGTTGCCCGTCAAAGCCATAACCACGTCCGGCTTGGAAAGCGAGTTAATGGCCCCGCAACATTCCGTTTTAAAGGAATAATCCACCGGTTCGGCTCCAGTGAGCGCAACTAGTTCGTCCATGGTAACCGGATTTTCAGGGTCGTCGAACTTCATAATTTTTGGAGGTCTTACTAACAGACATCCGTAATACGATGCAACCTTAAGACCCGATAAGGGTTTTTTCACCATAGATTTTATTTTGTCTTTGCCCACGACGCCGATAAGAAATTCAAGCATATTGTTAATGCTCATTTCAGCTTTATAAGGCATTTCTAAAGAATCGGTTATTTTCTTTTTAAGAATATCATCGGTTTTTAGTTCATAGTCGGCGCTTTTAAGCCTGTTAGAACAAGCCGCGCATGGCGCAAGAACGGATTCGTATCCGCCGTTTTCCGCTATCGCAAGATTTCTTGCCGGAAGGGCAACGGACAAATTATGATTTATGCTGTGCGCCGCGGAAGCTCCGCAACAGTTCCAGTCCGGTATTTCCTTTACTTCTATGTTTAGGGTCTCTAGTATCTTCAATAAAGATACTTCATATTCGAACGATGTTCCTTTAAGCGAACATCCGGGGTAATATGCTAATTTCATATATTATGGTTTCTCCCGATTACGGATAATTTTAATTTTTACTCGAAATCTTTAAAAATTTTAGCAATTTGATTTAAATCGGCTATTTTTTCTCCGTGCATCTTAAGTTTGCCCTTTTCAAGCATTTTAGGTGCCAAAAACATATCTCTAAAAAGATGCCGCGTCTTTAACTTGTATTTGCCGACAAGCTCAAGTTCGAATATTCTGCCGTTGGACTTGACGTTGTCAAGAAAGACTTCATGAAACATCTGGACTTCTTTTTCTACTTTAGACACGATGCCTTTTTTCTCGGCTATTTCTCTTAGAACGTCCATAATTCCGGTAACCTCGAATCCTTTTGGACAACGGGTGGAACAGGTGTTGCAAGAAACACATAGCCATATGGTTTTGGAATTAAGCACTTTATCTTCCATTCCGAGTTCCGTCATTTTTATAATCTGGTTTGGCGTATAATCCATCTCGAAATTGACGGGACATCCGGCTGAACACTTGCCGCATTGATAACATTTCGCCAGCTTGTCGTGCAGCATCGCTTCGACCTGCGCAGCAAAGTTTCGCCTATTTTGTTCGTTTATGACAGTTTTCATATTAATATACCGGGATTATTTTAAATTTGATTTATTATTTAATTATCTATATATATATTTTTATGAATTTTAAAAAACGTCTTATTATTATAATTTATTCATAGTTTTTAGTCAAGAAATTTTAAGTCCCGAATAATGCTTTTATGGTGCGCCCAATAAATCGTAATCCTTTGCTTTTAATATCTTAACAGACATAAAACCTTCGTCGGTTTTATTTGCAAAATTATTTTTTAAACCGCCCGTATAAGTA
>JAJYYS010000138.1 GCA_021800745.1 bacterium | reverse complement strand
CGTTAAACACAATGCAAAAGAGATTATCGTATCTAATATACGATATTACGGCGGACCTTTTAAAGTATTTCCCGGCAATTCGCCTTTAAATGAAAAATTTTATATAAGATTGGTAAAAAATGCTGCCAGCAGAATGGATGTTATTTTCTCCATATTAAAGTCGCTGACTTTTTATAGAAGATATTCGGACAACCCCGATTTTTACGTAAAAGCAGACAGGATGACTATATCGTCTTCTAATCCGTCGGAAAATAAATATATATTTTATCAGTGCGACGGAGAGTTTGCCGGAACGCTTCCGGTCAAAATTGAAAAAGTAAAAAATGCAATAACCATGCTTGTAAATCCGGCTTCATTCCTTTAATTCTTTTAAACTTTTAGCATAAACGCTTATTAAGTGGCTCACCGGCAGCCTTTCATTTTCTTTTAAAATTCCTTTCTGGTCTTTCAACGAAAATATACATCCCGAACATGACGTTAATATCTCCCGGGGGGACGCTTCTTTAATTTCTCCGAACTTGCGCTTTGTAATTTCTTTGGATAAACCGTAATGCCTTATATTGAACATACCGCCGTTGCCGCAACAATAGTTATATTTTAAAGGCTTCAATTTCAATCCGAAAATTTTATCGGCGATGAACCCTGCTTCGCCGATTAAATTTTCGTTAACGGACGACGGTTTGTACTCCGGCATATTTGAAAGATGACAGGGGATATGAAAAACAACCTCGGTTTCTTTTTTTAATTCTCCGGTTTTTATTTTAACGCCTTTTTTTTCCAATTCTTTAAAAAACGACCAGATATTAAGTAATTTTTCAGAGAATTGTCGAACCTCGGCATAATTTTCGTCGTTTGCATCGAAATATAAAGGATAAAGCTTATTTATCGAATATGAACATGAAGCGCAGGACGTTACTATATAATCCAAATTTTTATCTTTAAAAGCCCTCGCATTATTAACGGCAAGCTCTCTAAACGTTTTTAAGTCGCCGCTCGAAATAAACGGCAGTCCGCAACAGCCCTGCGTTTTCGGGACAAAAACCTCAATGCCGTTTTTTATCAGCGAGGTTACCGTATCGGCAGATATTTGCGGATATACGCTATTGAAAACACAGCCGCTGAAATAACCGGCTTTAAAAATGTTTTTACCGCCCGCCTCGTTTTCGGCAGTATCCGCATTAAATATCAAATCCCTATTCTGAATTAAAGATTTACCCTCCGGTTGAGGCGCATACCTGCCTGTAAACTTTTCAACAATAGGAATATTGGCAATTTTTAATGCCGATTTTAATAAACCTTTTCTTTTATTTTTTAGGGCTTTTAACGCAAATTTATCGATTGAAAAAACATTGCCGGCCAATTCATTTAACTTTACTTTTTCATTAACTACCAGTTCGTCTATTTTAACGTCGTTAGGACAGATTTTAACGCATCTTCCGCACAAAAGGCAGGAAGACATCGCTTCGGAAACCTTCGATGCTCTTAACGGAAGTTTATCGGCGTTATCGGTTAAAACTAAACGCACCCTGCCTCTCGGGCTTAAAAACTCGTTAAAGCCGATACCGTAAGACGGGCAAACAGGCAGGCACTTGCCGCAATGAACGCAATTAAGATAGCTTTCATTTTTTTCTTTCAATACAATAAGGCTCCGTATCTCTTGAATTATAATATATCAGGTTAAAATATTTTCCCGGGATTTATTATATTATGCGGGTCAAACGCCTTTTTGATATTTTTTAATACATTCATATAATAATCGCCGTATTTTAATTTCATAAATTCTTTTTTTTCGAGTCCTATCCCGTGTTCGCCCGACAAACTTCCACCAAGTTCCACAGTCTTTTTTAGAATATCGTACTTTGCTCTTTCGCCTTTTTGAACCGTTCCGCCGTCGTTTTTATCCAGCATAATATTTACGTGAATGTTGCCGTCTCCGAAATGTCCGAAATTTATAACGGGTATTTCATATTTTCGCGAAGTCTCTTCTAAAAACGAAAGCATCTGCGGAATTTTATTTACCGGAACTGCAATATCGTTATTTATTTTAAGGTCGCCGTATTTTCTCAAAGAGGGAGATATGGCTTTTCTCGCATCCATTATGACTTTTTTATCTTCGTCTTTTTCAGAAGCAAAAAGAAAAATAGGCGAAAATTCTTTCAATATTTTTTCATATTCGCCTATGGATTTATCCACCTCTGCCTGAGAACCGTCGGCTTCTATGATAAACAAAAAATTCCCTTCTATTTTTATTATGTCGCTTTTAAAATAACCCTTAACGGATTCAATGGAAAATTTGTCCATAAATTCGAGCATAGAGGGTCTGTTTCTTAGTTTTAAAAGAGAAATTGCGGCATTAAATCCATTATTTATATCGTCGAATGAAACTAAAATCAGCGAATTTGCTTCCGGTTTTGATAAAATTTTAAGCGTAATCTTGGAAAAAAGACCAAGCGTGCCTTCCGAGCCGGTAAAAAGCTGGGTAAGATTATACCCCGAAACGTTTTTAACCGTTTTTGAGCCCGTATTTATTATTTCGCCTTCGCCGGTTATAACCTCCAGCGCCGCAACGTAGTCTTTGGTAACGCCGTATTTGACGGCGGCTGGTCCTCCGGAACATTCTGCTACGTTGCCGCCTATCGTCGAAAATTCATAACTTGCGGGGTCGGGCGGATAAAAATATCCCTTTTCGGAAAGATAAGACTTAAGGTCGGCGTTTATTATGCCGGGCTCGACGGTAACAAACATATTTTCTTCGTCTAATTCCAGAATGCGGTTCATTTTGGTAAACGAAATTACGGCGCCGCCTTTTAACGGCAGACTTCCCCCTGAAAATCCGCTTCCGGAACCCCTCCCGACGACGGGAGTATTATATTTTAAACATAATTTGACTATTTTGGATATTTCTTCCGCATTAAGCGGAAACACTACGACGTCTGGCATAAAGTCCTTAGACGTGGCATCATAGGAATAACAAAGAAGTTCCTCGGTTTCCGACAAAACCCTGTCCTTTCCCAAGAGGACTTCAAATTCATTTATAAGTTTTTTATTCATAATTTTATAAATAATTGGGTTGCTTTTTTATATTCCCGCGAAAGTACCAGCTGTCATTCCTGCATATTCTTTGCCTGCGTTTATCAATGCATGCCATTGATGCAGGCAAAGGATGCAGGCAAAGGATGGTAGGAATCTATCTTTTATTTGCCATCCTATTTGCATTGCTCTCTTTTGCTTACCGCATCGGCAACTTTCTTAAAAGCAATAGCCCTGTGGGATACGGCGTTTTTTTCCTCAGCAGCTATCTGCGCTGCCGTTTTGTTAAACTTCGGCACGATAAAAACGGGATCGTAGCCGAAACCTTTCGTTCCGCTTATTTCGCCGGCAATTAAACCGTTTAATTCTCCGTAAAAATACTCAAAATTATTTTTCTTAATATCGTAAAGACAGGCATAGCATACGAATTTAGCGTGCCTGCTCCCTGCGCATTCCTTTTTTAACTTCATGTCGTTAAGAAGTTTCTCTATATTCGCGGTATCAGAAGCGTTTTCACCGGCATATCTTGCCGTAAAAAGACCGGGGGCACCTCTCAGACACTCTACCTCAAGCCCTGAATCCTCGCTAACGATAAAATCAAGATTTAATTTTGCTTTTAACTCCTGATTTTCGTCCAAAAATTTTAGGTAGCCCTCAACCTTAGTTTTTGCGTTTTCTTCGTAAGTTTCACGGTCTTCGATTATTTCCACGCGATAACTTTTGTCGAAATAAACTAAATTTAAAGCGCCAA
>JAJYYS010000018.1 GCA_021800745.1 bacterium | reverse complement strand
GCTAAGATTATCACCACATACGACCAGAGTACGTTGATTCGCCGTTCCGTCTCAACGCTCAAAACTACGCTTATAATGATAATTTTAATAGTCATATTCGTCATAATGCTTTTCTTGTTCCATTTAAGGTCGTCTTTAGTTATCGTTATTATGATTCCCTTTGCTATTCTGGGGGCATTTTTGCTAATGTATATGCTTCATATAAGCGCAAATATAATGTCTTTATCCGGTATAGCCCTTGCGATAGGCGCAATGACGGATTCCGCTATAGTTATGATTGAAAACTCTCATACCCATCTTGAAATTTTAGAAAACACTCCCGAAATTTCTCCTTACGGAGATATGGAGGATAAAAACAAAGCGAGGAAACTCGTTATCGTAGATTCCGCAAAAGAGATGGGGCGTCCGCTTTTTTATTCGCTTATTATTATAGCGGTCGGATTTTTGCCGATTTTCTTTTTAACCGGCGAAGTAGGCGCATTGTTTAGACCGTTGGCTTATACTAAAACATTTTCCATGCTTTTTGCCGCCGTCATTTCGGTTGTATTTGTGCCTATTCTTATGGTTTATTTAATTAAAGGCAGGATAATGCCATTAGATAAAAATCCCGTAAACAGGTTTTTAGTTTTCTTATATTCACCTATTTTAAAATTCATTATGAAACATAAAGCCGTATTTTTAATCCTGCTTTCTGTTGTTTTGGCAAGCGGATACTTTGCATACAGCCGGCTCGGTTCGCAGTTTATGCCGCCCCTAAACGAAGGAACGCTTTTATATATGCCTTCCTCGACTCCGGGTTATTCCTATACGGATGCGGCGCAACTCTTGCAAATAGAAGACAGGATAATCAAAAAATTTCCTGAAGTAAAAATGGTAACCGGAAAAGCGGGAAGGGCAAATACGGCTTTCGACCCGGCGTCTTTAAGTATGACTGAAACGACGATAGTTTTAAAAAGAAGGAAATACTGGCCGGAGGGAATGACGGTCGGAAAACTTATAAACAAAATGAATAAAGCATTAAATATACCCGGTCTCGAAAACGTATGGACGATGCCCATTAAAAACAGGATAGAAATGACGTCCGCCGGTTTAAGGACGCCGATAGGAATAAAGATATACGGTTCCAATGTAAAAATCTTGCAAAAATTGGCGGAAAAAACAGCGGGAGCCGTTTCAATGGTAAAAGGAACTTTAAGCGCATATGCCGAAAGGGTTTATAACAGACCTTACATAGTGATTAAGCCAAAGCCTAGGGCTATGGGTTTTTACGGTATCACGCTTAAAAGTGTAAATGAGGCGGTAGCTTCCTCTGCCGGCGGTAAAACGATAAGCACTATTTACGACGGATTAGCCCGTTATCCGCTTTCGGTCAGATACCCTTATGCTTATAGAAATAATTTAAAATCTCTGGGAAACATACTGGTAAAAACCGACAGCGGATTTATACCGCTTAATGAAATTGCCGACATAAAATACGAACTGGGTCCATCCTTCGTATCTTCACAGGGCGGAACGCCCGACGACACGGTTGATATAACATTGAATACCCCAAATATGGTATTATGGGCTAAAAACGCCAAAAATATGATTAATAAGTATGTTAAGTTTCCTAAAGGCTACACATATTCCATAAGCGGCGAATACAAATCGCTCAAGAGGGCAAATGGCAAGCTTATGGTTATAATTCCCATAACTATATTTATTATCTTTCTTCTGATATATTTTAACTTTAAATCTATCCCGTTATCGCTTATGGCGCTTTTTTCAATACCGTTTGCGTTAGTCGGGGCGTTCTGGTATCTCTATTTTATGCATATAACGGTGTCCATTGCCGTTTGGGTAGGCATCATCGCCGCAATGGGGGTATCGACGGAAATAGGGGTGGTTATGATTTCCGTACTGGAGCTTACGTTCCATAATTATTACGAAGCCGGCGCCGACATAGAGCAGATAGTAATTAAAGGTTCGATAATAAGGCTCCGCCCTATCGTTATGACGGCGATGTCCATCATTATCGGACTTCTTCCGGCAATGTTCGCCTACGGTACTGGAGCAAGAATGACAAAATTCATAGCGTCGCCTATGGTCGGCGGGATGGTCACGGCTACGATACTTAACCTGCTTTTATTGCCGATATTATACCTTATTTGGAAAAAATGGGAAATCGGGCAAATAAATTCAGGCAATATTAAATAAATTTAATTAACCGGATTATTTAAGGATGAATGTTTATGAAAATTTCAATAAGCAAATTTCTTAATCCTAAATCGGGATTTGGGTTAATTTAAATTTTTGAATATTAATTTTTTTTGATATATAATAATTTAATTATTTTATTGAAAATAAAAAAAATAAAATTATCTAAA
This sequence comes from bacterium, assembly GCA_021800745.1. Next base: position 14,471 of record JAJYYS010000018.1, on the reverse strand, counting down.
TTAAAAAATTTATATTAATTATATGTATATTAACTGAATAATTACGGGAGTCAGGTCGGCTTCCCCATAAGCGAATTCTACGGATTATCCACATTTTACATTTATAAAAATGTAATTTAATGTAATGCATTAAACGGAGGAATAGCTTATGGGAGCATTAATTTATTATATTTCCGGTTTTATATGGGCGTTGTTTACCGGATTCGTATTTTCCACGGTAGGAGCCGCCGGAGGAATCCTTGCAAGTTTCGGATTTATTACCGTTTTAGATATTCATGCCGCCAATTCGGTAAAGGTAATGAGCCAGATTCTTATTATCGTCTCGCCGCTTATCGCCCTTCCTATTTATTTAAGGCAGGACAGGGTCAAACAGATAAAAAGCATTCTGTTTTATATCGGCTTTATTATAGCCGCAGGCGCTATTCTGGGCGCTTTATTCGGCTCATGGTTTTCCAAGAGCTATCTTTCTGAACTTAAATCGTTTAAATATCTCTTCGGGTATCTGACATTTTTAGTCGTCTCTTTAATGGTTTACAATATTTTAAAACAGAGAAAGAAAAAACCTGAGCAGAGTAAAAAAGAAGGCGGAGCGGATGCCGTCCCTGCAGGGGAAGGCGGTAAACGCGGTAATCCTTCGATAGTAAAACTTTCCGTTAAGAAAATCGATTTCAGATGTGCGGACAGGGATTACTCCGTCCCGCCGGTCGTTTTATTTATAGCAGGGTTTGCAATAGCGACGATATCGTCCATTTTTGGCGTAGGAGGCGGATTTTTGATTGTTCCGTTTCTGACGGACGTTGTAGGTATTCCGGTTTTTTTAGCGGCCGGTATAAGCATTCTGGTGGTTTTAATTTCGTCTTTAACCAGCGTGTCGAATTATATAAGAATGGGGGTGCCGGTAATCGTTCCTATCCTGTCGGCGACCTTAGTCGGCGTTATAGCAGGTTCGATATTGGGTCCAAAAATTTCACGGCATTTAAACGAAAAAATGTTAAAATATGTTCTAATGGTCCTGTTAGTTTTTGTAGGCGTATTTTACGTGTTTAAACCGTAATTAAATCTTGATTATTGAATAATTAATTAAATGGAGGAAAAAAATGGAACCCGTCGAAATAAAAATTATTACAAAGTGTCCGCCCCACGGAAGATGCAAAATGTATTCTTCCGTAGTCTGGCTTATCATTTCCACTTTTAAAAACGTTAAAATTTCTATAATTCCGTCCGAGTATAAAGATAAAAGCGACCCCGACGGACCTTGCGTTATAATAAAAGGCAGGGTCATAGAGCCGTCAAATACCGTTTATGTTTCCGGCGAAGATTTTATAACAGCCTTAAAGGAAGCCGGAGCCGTTGCCTATGAAGGCGTTAACCCGGATGTTTCCGCTTTCGACGAGATAATAGAAAAGTGTATAAGTTGAGAAAAATAAAATGTCTAATAAGCCCGGCGGTTCTCGTGCCGAACAGGAACGGGAACATAAATCTAATTGCTTAATATGCGGACATCCCCTTGAATATCTGTCGTCCGCCTTTGAATTGACCTGTTTTTATTGCGGCAAAAAAGAAAAGGGGAGTATCGTTTGTTCGTCGGATAGGTCTCATTACGTCTGCGACGACTGCCATAACCTGTCTTCCTTCAATTATATAAAAGATTTTATATTATCAACCGGCGGCAAAAACCCTTTCGAAATTACATTCGATATTTTGAATAACCCAAACGTAACGGTGCCTATGTTAGGATGCCATCATGCTTATATTTTAACGGGGGCGGTTTTAGCTTCGTTAAAAAACAGGGGGTATATACATATTTCCGGAGCCGATATCGAAGAATCGTTTTACAGGCTCTCGAAGCAGGCGGTAGGCGGCTACTGCGGCTTGAGCGGGGTTTGCGGCATAGTTCCTGCGGGCGGTATCATATATTCAATTTTAACCGGTTCTGTCTGCGGCAAGGATAAAGAACAAAAAATAACCATGAAGATTACGGCTCTTCTTTCCAAAGCCGTGTTTGATTTAACCGGGCCTTCCTGCTGTAAAGCTTATCTTTTTAAGGCGCTTGAGATAATCTCCGCAAGCCTTTACGAAGATTTTAATTTTCTTTTAATAGATAACGACGTAGATATAACATGCAATTTCAAGGAACTGCATCCACATGGGTGCATGCGGGAAAAATGTCCTTACTATGCCGTTTCTTATATCGTTAACGTCGAAAAGTTAAAAGAAAGTTTGAAAGATACGGCTATTGAAATAAATTTGAAGCTCGATAAATTCAGCCTTGAAAGCAATAATGATATATCTCCCGCCCCCTGCTGAAAATAACGCGCCTTAAGTTTTAAGGCTAATAAATTTTCGGAATTATGCGGATTTTTTCTTCATAAAAAGCCCGCCGTATATAACGGGAGCAAGCCACAGGGACATAAAAACGGATATTAACAAGCCTCCCATAACCGCAACAGAAAGGGGCTTAAGGAGGTCCGTGCCTCTTCCTATGCCTATAGCCAGCGGCAGAAAACCGAAAACATCCGCAAGCATAGTCATAAGTATCGGGCGGAGGCGTTCTCTGGCGGCAAGAAAAACAGACGACGGGCTTGGAGAAGAGTTAACCGCGCCGCTGATCTGCCTCGACCTTGCGAATATAAGAATCGCGTTATTGGTGGAAATAGCGAAAACTAAAAGAATGCCGAGAAATGCCGTGCTGTCGAGTTCTATGCCCGTTATTAAAAGAGCGGCAAGCGCTCCGGCTCCAGACAGCGCAATAGCTATCATAGATGCGATTGCCGCGCGCTGGCTTGCGAACTGAAAACCGAAAAAAACAAAAATAAGAATCAGCGCAAAGACAAGCATAACGGCCATCTGCTTGAAGCTCTTTACCTGCGAATGATAATAGCCTCCGATAGATGCGGTAACCGACGGCGGAAGATGCATCGAATCGATAATAGAGCGCGCTTTAGCTGCGCCTGCCGAAAGCCCTTCTCCTTTAACCGGCTGAATGAAGATATAAGCATAAGGAGCCATATTCTGGTGGGTTATAAAAGGAACGGCTTTCTTGACGCGTATTTTAGAAATATAATCTAATCTCGTATGCGTTCCGTTTTTAAGGGTAAAAGGCCAATTTTTTAGCTCCGACAAGGAGGCGGATTTCTTTTTAAGAAAGACGCGTACGGGTAGTACCTGTTCGCCGTACAGCAAAAAACCGGCTTTCTGTCCCCATAGGAGTCTTTTTACTTTATCCGCTATAACGGGAGGCGGTATGCCGTAAACCGCCGCATAATTGGACGGCGTAAGAGTTATTTCCGGTCCCGCGGAGGGAGATTTAAAATTGACATATTGAAAATCGCCGGTTTTTCTTAATTTGCCTGCTAAAGTTTTACCGTATTTTCTGAGCGCGCCGGAACTTTTGCCGAAAAGCATAACCTCTAAAGGCGTATGCGAACCGGATAAAAATCCGAGACGGTTTACCATAATCTGCTGAAAATTCAGGTCTATAAGGTTGGGCGCCGCATTATGAAATTTATTATAAAGTTCTCTCATTATTTTTTCTGTAGTTTCGGCGCGGTTTCTTCTTAAAACGATTGTCAAATCGCCTTTATTCGGCGTGGAATAGGGGTTGTCCAAGCTTCTGCCGACTACTAAGGAAACTGTTTTCACGTTCGGGTTTTCTTTAGCGATGCGCATAAGATATTTTCCGGTTCTTTCGGTACCGGCAACGCTGCTTCCTACGGGAGTCCTGAACGGGACCACAAAAATCCCTTCGTCCCATTTCGGTAGAAAGGCCGTCCTCAGATAAAATAAAGAAAGCGCAATCGCAATTATCAATGCAAGAATAACGGGCAACGCAAGCCGCGGCGACCGCATACCTTTGATGAGTATATAGCCGTAAATTTTCCTAAGCCTGTTTTTTTTATAAATTTTACCGCCGCTCCCGCCGCTTTTTCTTTTTGCAAGCATTACGGTGAGTATCGGCGTAAGGGTTAAAGCCGTCAACTGCGACGTTATCAGCGCAATGACTATAGAAAGCGCCATTTGTTTAAAAAGGATGCCGAGCGTTCCGTGTATAAAGATAAGAGGTATAAAAACTATAGAAGACGTTATTGTCGCCGCAGTCATAAGCGGAAGTATTTTGCCGACACGTTCAAGGGCCGATTCATCCGCATCGGCTTTTCCGCCCGTTTCTCCTTTCATTTTATGAAAACCTCTTTCCACGATAACAATCGCATGGTCTATCATAGCTCCTATCGAAGCGGTTAATCCGCCGAGCGTCATAATGTTAAGACCGAAGCCTAAAGCATTGAGAATAACGACGGTTAAAGATACCGAAACGGGTATCACTGCAAGGGCTATAAGAGCGCCGTCCATGCGCTTTAAAAAAAGGAATACTACGAACAACGCAATTAAACCGCCGAGAATAAGCGCAATCCAGACGTCTTTAAGATTAGAATGGATAAGCCTGCTCGTATTATAAACGGAAACTATTTTCAAACCTTTCGGTAGGCGGTTGTTTAAAAATTTGATGCGGCTGCTGATATTTCCGGCAACTTTAACCGTATTTATATTTAAATCCGGCATAATATCGATAATAAGGGCGTGGCGGTAACCGCTTACCGCCGCTTCGCGGATTAAAGGAGGAGGGCTTATATTTATATCGCCCAAGGTTTTTAATGGCAGAAGAGTATGCTTTACCGGAATCATAAGATTGGACAGGTCTTTTGTATCCGCCGGACGCGGAGTAGTTGCGACTACGAACTGCTTATGATATGCATCCATCACTCCGGAAAAAAAAGGTCCTTGATACGACCGGAGTATTTTTACTATGTTTTCAGGGCTGATATGATACTGGGCAAGGCGGAGCGGATTTAAGTTTATTGCGACCTCCGGCCAGCCGCGTCCGGTTCCTTCAATCTGATAAATCCCTTTAACGGAGAGCAAAGCCGGTCTGATTTTAAAGGCAAAAACCGACATCATATCGGAACTGTTATAACCCTGCCGGTTAGAAACAAGGGCATATTCGGCAAAAGGATATACGTTAGGAGACATCAGCCGGACGGTCATTTTACTGCCGGGCGGCAGCGTTACCTGACTTAAACGGGACTCAAGCATTAAATAGGCTATGTGCGGTTTTATGTTAGATTCAAAATAAACGGTAATTTTAGATATGCCGTTGCCGGTTTGGGAGCGGACGAGGCGGACGCCGGGTTCTCCTTCCGCCGCGGCTTCAAGAGGCTTAGTCGCCTGCACTAACATAAATTTTACGGGAAGTCTGCCGCTGTGGACTAAAACGGAAATCCTTGGAAAATTGACATCGGGGAAAATGCTCTCCGGCATATTGCGCGCATAAAACCAACCGATGCCGATAATCATTAAAGATAGAAGAATTATCGAAAATTTATTTTTTAAAAGAAAATTAAGATATCTTTTCAATGTTTTATCTCCACGGCGATGCCGGATATAAGGCGCGTAACGGGATATATTATTACGGGTTCGCCCGCGTTAATATCTCCTTCAACGTATATCTTTCCGTCTTTCCGTCCTATTACTTTTATTAAAATTGCTTGCGCTTTGTTATTTATTACGGCAAATACGAAAGTCTTACCTTTAAGCATAACAACCGCTCTTTCAGGCAAAGAAAAGGCGGCGGCGGAAGGTTCCGCAAAACGCAGTTTAACCCATTCGCCGGGGAATAAACGTGAATTTTCGGGCAGGTTTATATAAACCGGCACAAGACCGTTATGGGCTGCATTGCCGCCGATTGAAATTATCCTGCCGGTTTCCTCAATGCGCCCTTTTTTTATTCCGACTCGCATATTGCCGTAAAGATTAAAACTCTGAGAGGGCGTTACATATGTTTTTATCCACGGCAAACCTTTGCCGTTTAACACGGCAACCGGGCCAGCCGCTGCAACTATTGAGCCGTCGGCGGTAAGATAATGCACGGTTCCTTTGAAACGTGAAATAAGGATGCCTTCGCGGTCAAGGGACTCAAGAGCGTGAAGAGAGGAATGCGCATTGGACAGATTTAAAGCAGCCTGCTCCAGCGTTTTTTTTGCCGCAACTCCGTAATGAAATAGAAGTTTTTCTCTTTTAAACTTTATCTTTGCGTATTTTACCGCAGCCCGCGCCGAAATAATTTTTGCGTATAAGCCGGGACTTACGACTCTTGCGATAACCGTTCCGGCGGTTACGGATTTTGGGAAAGGAAAGGATTCTATCAGCCTTCCGGTAAAGGGAGCCGTAAAAATCTGTCTGCCGTTGCTGTGAACTTTTCCTGGCGACGTAATATTTTTTACCGCTGTCGTTTTTTTCGCATAGACGGCTTTTACCGGCATTGCGGAACCGGCAAAGGCGGATGACGGCATGCTAATGACGCAAACAAGGCACAAAGACAAGATTAAAATTTCATTTTTCATAGTTTTCCATCTCCGGATGGGATTATCCCCATATCTATATCCAGCTGAGAAATTGCCAAATAAAACTCGTTTATGGCTTTGGCGAGTTCCAAGCGCGATTTTATCCAGTTATTCTGCGCTTCCTGCAGTTCAAGAGCGTTAAAAGCTCCTGCCAAATAACCTTCTTTCGTCATCTTAAAAGCCTCATACGATTTTTTGACTAAAATTTTTGCCCCGTAAATTTTCTTTTTTGAGGCTGCCGCTCTGCCGTAATCAATTGTCAGCCTTTTTTTTACGGACAATTTAACGGCGGATTCGGCTGATTTTAGCGCCATAAGCCTTTCATTCGCCGCATCGATATAATCTTTATGGAGTCCAAAATTATAAATAGGAATGTTCAGTATAACAAAAAACTGCCACCCCAGATCCGGGGCGTCGAAAGAATTTACGGTGTCCTCTCCGTATGCGCCGCCGCCCTGAATACTCGGAAGTTTTCCAGCTTTACTTATTGAAACGGATGCCTTTGCGGATTCAATTTCCGCCCGTGCGATTTTAATTAAGGGTTGTTTTTTTACAGCCTTTGAAATCAGGTTATTTAAGGGAGGAATCCGGCGGTATAAACCGGCGGATTCCGGAACGGGTATAAGCAAAAAAAGTTTTGCGGTATGAACATTACCGTAAAATATCTCCATTAAAAACATTCGTTCAAACGATTTTACTTTGGATTTCAAAATTTCTAAATTAGTTTGAAGGCCGGCCGCCATAAGCTCTGTTTGAACGACGTCGAAACGCGGAAGACTGCCGGCTTTATATCCTATTTTTGCGGCGGTTAAAATTTTTTTAGCGCCGTATAACGCTTTTCGTTCTATTTTTATTTCGTCTTTTAACAGAATCAGTCCGTAAAAATATTGCGTTATACGGGCGGCCGTGAAAAGGCGCGCCAAGCGCAATCTGTATTCCGCAACTTTAAGATTATTTCCCGCAAGCGAAATTTCGCCGTAGATTTTAGGGTCGAATATCGGAACGGTTAAACCTACCTGTCCGATTAACTCCCTCATACCGTTGGCGGAAGCGAACACGGGATATCCGTTTTTTGTCCTTGTCCATATCCCTCCGGCATTAACGGCGATATCAGGCAGTAAACCTGCGTAAGCCGCTTTTTTTAAGTCCATTCTTTCGGATATTATATGCTCGGCTTTCAAAATATTTCCCTGATTCGACAGAGCTCTTTTAATAGCCGATGCTAAAGATATTTTAATTCTACCCGGCGCGGAAAGCGGGGAAGATTCGGTTTTGTCCGCCAAAGCAATACCGGAGGGTGAACTTGCGGCGCTTAAAGCATACGCCGTTTTTACGGTATTTAATCGGATTAAGGTTGAATAGTTAAATAAACAGTTTGCGATAATTAATAAAAAAACCGTTTTTATATAAATTTTTATAGCCACGCCGCTATTTTTCCCCGTCAATCGCAATCGTCAATGACGATTATTTTATTTTTGGACTTTAAGCCGGTTTTTATCGTAATTTTATTTTTAGGCTTATCGTAAATTTCGGCGATTTTTCTTATAACTGCTTCGTTTGCTTTGTTTTCGACCGGACGTTCTTTGATTGAAATTTTCAGCGTTCCGTCCCCGAGTATTTCATAGCTTTCGGTTTTTGAGCCTGTTTTTACGGCAACCGAAATTTTTTTTTGCATAAAAATTTAATGAAATATATAATAATGCATTATTATATATAATGTGGTCTAATTATGCAAATTACCTTAATCCTGCATTAGAAATTTATTTTTTGGATTACCGCTTTCGCAGGAATGACTATTCGGGAATTGAGGTTTTAACCCAAAGGGTGTCATTCCTGCGAAAGCAGGAATCCAGAATTTACATATAAAAGAAACATCTAAATATTTTCTAATGCAGGATTAAGGAATTAACGAAAAATTCAATGGGGGAGGGGGATAAATGATAGTTAAATCTTTCGGAGCGGCAAAAAACGTTACGGGAAGCTGCCACCTGTTAATGGACGAAAAAGACGGTTCGAGCGTAATGGTGGATTTCGGCTTGTTTCAGGAAAGGGAATTTGAAGGCAGAAATTACAGGCTAGATTTTGACCCTAAAAATATAGATTATTTAATCCTGACCCACGCCCATATCGACCATTGCGGCAGAATCCCGTTTTTGATAAAAAACGGATTCAGGGGTAGGATTCTATGCACAAAGCCGACTTACCAGCTTGCCAAGGTTTTACTTTTAGACACCGGAAAGATAATGTCCGAAAATTATAGATACGAATTGAAAAAATCTTTAAGGAGAAACGAAAAAAAGCCCAGCCTTTTATATGACGAATCGGACGTACTGGATTCTTTCGATTATTTCGACCCGGTCTTGGAATACGGAAAACCCCATGAATTAAAAAACGGCTTTGTCGTAGAAGCGCACGACGCAGGACATATTTTAGGCTCTTCTTTCGTAAAGATAAATAAAAACGGCAAATCGGCAATATTTTCGGGCGACCTTGGAAACAAAGAAAAACCGATTGTGAGAAATTTCGAATATCCCGACGAGGCGGATATAGTATATACCGAAACGACGTATGGCGACAGAAATCACAGAAGTTTTAAAGAATCTAAAGAAGAATTTCTGGCGGCTATAACGGAAACGTTTAAAAATAACGGCAATGTTTTAATTCCAAGCTATGCTACGGAAAGAGCGCAGGATATACTTTATATGCTTAGGGAATTTTACGAGCAGGGGCTCCTGCCTAAATGCAGGGTTTTTTTGGATTCCCCTCTTGCCTTAAACGTTACTAATATATTTGTCCAAAATTTTGCCTATTTTAAGGAAGACAATATTCCGCTTTTTAAAAAAGGCGACCCGTTCGATTTTCCGTATTTAAGTATCGTAAAAGATATGGAAGAGTCTAAAAATATCAATAAAGTATCGGAAAGGGCTATTATAATTGCGGGAAGCGGCATGCTTCACGGCGGCAGAATTCTGCATCACCTCAAACATAATATATGGAAAAAAGAAAATGCCGTAATATTTGTCGGATATCAGGCAAAAGGGACGCTCGGAAGAAAAATCGTCGAAAAAGAAAAGAAAGTGTATATTTTGGGCGAAAATTTTGAAGTCAACGCTCAAATTTATACCATAAACGGCTTTTCGTCGCACGCGGACAAGAATGAACTTATGGAATGGCTCACCGCCTTAAAGTTCAAGCCTGAAAAAGTATGCCTTATACACGGAGATGAAGACGTTATGAATATTTATAAAGGCAAATTAGAAGAAAGAGGGTTTAGCGTTTATATCCCCGGTTACGGAGAAGAAATAAATTTTTAACTGACGGGATTGCTTGGTGCGAGCGAGAAATATATATCGCCATTAATGAATAAATTAATAAACAATAATAAAACTGTAATAATTGCAGGAATAGCTGCTATAATTTTATGGATAATAATAGCTGCCGTAACTTTCGACAGGACGTTTATACCTTTAAAAAATTATATAAGCAGGAATTCAAGCGTCATTTTACGCGTATCTATAATAAACGACGATATTGCCAAAATTGGGTTTTTAATGAAAAGGATAGTTTTTTACGAAACCTATAAACCCGTTCATTATAAAAATGATATAAGAAAATATTTTAAAAAATTATCCCTTATTATAAATAAGACCGACGGGGATTATAAAAATTTATTTACCCTACTGCACATTAAACCTTCTACCGGCTTAAAAAAAGCGTCTTTTTCTAACGTCGAATATTTTTCGACATTCGTTAAAAAATCTTATTATCACTGGGAATACGTTTCCAAGCCGATAATTAAAAGATTTATTAAATATAACGCTTTCGTGTCTTTAAAATTGTCGGACAAAATGTTCCTTGAATATTCTTTAGATAAGTCTATTTTGCCCACATATTCATTTATACGAAAAATATCGGCCGGTTTTGTATATTTAGTCCGCCTTGCCGCATTTACGTTTATTTTTGGAACATTGGCTATTATTTTTTTTGCCATTCTGACCATATACTATTTAAATAAATTTTTTGGCGAAATCAGGAAAAGCGAACAGAGATTTAAAACAATGTTTAATAACAGCCCGGTCATACATTTATTAATAAATATAAATACCGGCAAAATTATAGATGCAAATAAAGCCGCCGAAAAGTTTTACGGATACACAAGAAAAGAGCTGACGGATATGAATATTGCGGATATAGCTCTCAAAGATAAAGAAGAACACAGAAAATTCAGGTTAGAAGTGTATAACAGGGGGGCAGAAAATCCCACGGTGAGGATTATAAACCACAAATTAAAAAACGATGAAGTAAGAAGGGTGGAGCTTATTATTGCGCCGATAGAGGTAGATGGTAAAGAATATCTGATTGATTCCATTCAAGATATAACGGAAAAAATAAATTATGAAAATGCGTTAAAAAAATCCGTCGAATTCTTTAAAATATTGAGCGAGAATATTCCTTCGATAATATATTTGTACCGCGAAAAAATTGTTTATATGAACCCTTTCGGCTTTAAAATACTCGGCTATAACGAAGAAACTATCAAAGAGTTGAGTCCGTTGGACTTGGCAGAAGTAAGAGAAGAAGAGAAATTTCTTTTATCGGAAAATATTAAAAGAAGGCTTGGCGGCGAGCAGTTTGAATCGAAATATACTTTAAAAGTAAAGAAAAAAAGCGGCGAAACGTTCTGGGGGGAAATCGTTTCGACCACGATATTTTTTGAAAATGCATGGACCGGTCTCGTTATTATTGCCGACGTAAGCGACAGGGTCGTCAACGAACTTAAATTATTAAAAGAAAAAGACGCGTTTAAAGAGCTTTCTGAGGTTGACGGTTTAACCGATATTCCTAACAGAAGGTCGTTCGATGCAAAGCTGGAATATTATTTAAGCAATACGCTGCTTAAAAATCTTAAGTTTTCATTGATAATGCTCGATATAGACCATTTTAAGGAAATTAACGATACCTTTGGACATCAGGCGGGGGATGCAGTTCTTTTCGAGCTTGCGTCTTTAATCAAAGAGAATATAAGAAAAGACGATTTTTTTGCAAGGTTCGGCGGGGAAGAATTTATGATAATATCGAATAATATCAGCGTCGGCGGCGCGGTCGAACTTGCCGAAAAATTAAGGTTGACGATAGAAACCCACGGTTTTCCCTTAAAAATAAACGTTAAATGCAGTTTCGGAGTAACAGCATGCAAGAGCGGCGATACGGCGGATATAATAATAAAAAGGGCGGACAATGCCTTATATAAAGCGAAAGAAAACGGCAGAAACAGGGTGGAAAGCGCGGAATAAAAGAAAGACGGGATTTATAACGCAGAATAAAGGTGTCAATAAAGGTGTCAGATTTATTTACTCCAAGGCTTAAAAGTATAAAATTATAAAAAATAACTTGACAAAATTTTTTGCAGGCGATAAAATACAAACCAGTCGGTATGTTATTCAATGAATAATTTCGTTCAGAAACCTTAACAAACTTAATTTCTAAGGAGGCAGTTATGTCAAAGGCAAAGGCGTTGATTATTATATTATCGGGGGTGGACAGTCCGATTAAAGTAAGACTTGGACTTACTTTAGCATGGAGGACAAAAAACAGCGGCGCATTCGAGGACGTAAAACTATTATTTTTCGGTCCAAGCGAGGATTTTATCGCAAAAACAGATGACAAGGATATTCTTGACGCCTACGACGAGGTTCTTAAAAACAATATAATGCCGCAGGCGTGCGTTTTTATAGCGGACGGCTTCGGCGTATCGAAAGCTCTTCAAGAAAAAAAAATGGAGTTGGTTCATGTCGGGCAGAGAATTGCCGAATTAATGGGAGAGGGCTACCAGCCGATGATGTTTTAAAATAAATTATAAAACAATTATTTTAGCGGAAGGTTAAAATTAAAATGGACATAATAGAGGCCGTAAAAACAAGAAAAAGCATTAGAAAATTTAAACAGGAAGACTTAGATTTAGATCAAATTAAAAAAATTATCGAAGTTTCGATTAATTCGCCAAGCGGAGGCAATGCCCAAAACTGGTTTGTTTACATAATAAAAAATAAAGACATTCTCGACGGGATGAGAAACGAGGTCGAAACGGTCTATGAAAAAATAACCGGCAAAAGCGCTCCGGGCGTGTACGCTTTTTTTAACGAAGCGCCGGTTGTGCTGGCGGTCGTTCAAAAACCTTATATAGGAGCCCTCGATGCAGTAATAGAGAAGGCGGATGCAAATAGAAGCTACGACAGAAAGTTTATAGTTAACCCCGGACTGCAGGGCGTTTCCAGCTTTATAACGCATATCTTGCTTGTCGTTCACAATGAAGGACTTGGGGCATGTTGGATGACCGGCCCGTTAATCGCCAAGCCTGAAATAGAAAAAATATTGGGCGTAAAAAGCCCGGACAATCTTGTCGCGTTAATTCCCATAGGAAAACCTGTCGAAAGGCAGTCTAAGTCTTCAAGAACGGACATCGAGGAAGTAATTAAAATTATCGAATAAGAAGATAAGCTTGTAGCGGCAAACGAATTATAAATTTCTCTCTCCGCCTGCTTTTAATTTACATAGTGAAGAAACAAAAGGAATATAGCTATTATACAGGTATTTTAAAAGTCGTCGGAATGTTTTTCAGGCGGCTTGAATTCTTTTTGGAAAAAATGTAACTTATAGGGATGACTGCGACTAAAAAGAAAAAGAAGGAAAACGGCAAATGCGGCTACAGGAAAGAAATAGTAAGCACGGCCTTCGAGCTTATGCTCGAAAAAGGATACGAGGATACAGGCATTCAGGATATACTATCTAAAATAGGCGTGACTAAAGGGTGTATTTACTATTATTTTAAATCGAAAAAAGACATAGCCGCCGCCGTTATAGAAGAGGTCATCAAGCCGCATTACCAGTCCGTCTGGGGAAATTTTTACAAGTCCGGCGACCCGTTGGAAGCCCTCTGTTCGACTATAGACAAGATATTTGACAGCGGCGCCGAGAGATTGTCTAAAACGGGCTGTCCGCTCGGGAACTTAATAATAGAAATATCCGCCAAAGACCCTGTTCTCGCAAACCATATAAAAGACGTAATAACGTTGTGGCGGGGCTTTTTAGAGTCGGGTTTTAAAAAAGCTCAAAAAAAAGGAATAATATCTAAAGATTGCAATATCCCCGCCATAAGCGATTTTATTATTGCCTCCTTCGAGGGCTGCATAATGATGTCAAAGTCTAATCAGAGCAAAGAAACGCTGAAAAATTGCTTCGATTTGCTGAAAAAATATATTTCGTCGCTTTATGCCTGCTGATTCAACTATAATAATCATACGAGTAGCGTTAAACTGTTCCCCATGTTAAACTACTCCCCAAAGTCAAGGCTAAAATTTCAATATCTTAAGGCGTATTATCGTTATTTAACTTACTATTTATTTTGACGTAAAAAGACATAATTGCCAAGAAAGGTATTGCATCCTGAACTGCAATAAATATGGGATTTTGAATGGTGGAGCTGATCGGGGTCGAACCGACGACCTCTTGCATGCCATGCAAGCGCTCTGCCAACTGAGCTACAGCCCCATTTGCGTTTTGCGTTATGATATAATAATACTATATTGTCCTATTTTAAGTCAATAATTAATATTCTTTTATAAACTTTGAACCTCCTACGAAAAATTAGAGCATAAAGATATGTATTGACTATATCTATATTTTATTTTATTTTGTGATAGCATAATCATTGTCTTTTAATTTATTTATCGGCTTTTAATAGGAATTTGCGATGAATTTTTATAGGTTAATCAAATCGAAAACATTTTTATTCGGCATTGTTATTTTGACCGCGTATATTGTTATTTCCGCAATTATTTATAATTCTGTTGTTTTAAAAATGGAAAACGATATGAATGCGGACAATAATATTCAGCTTGAGACTATAAAACTTTCTAATAGTATAAGGCTAACCATAGATTCGGCGCAAGACGTGGTCTATTTTTCACGGGAAAACGATAAAAAAAGGGTTAAAACATCTCTTTTAAAATTAAACGCCTTAATAAGCCTTACAAATAAAAGGTTTCAAGAGTTCAATAAAAATCTTGAAAAATT
>JAJYYS010000137.1 GCA_021800745.1 bacterium | reverse complement strand
GTCGATGAATTTTCGCTTTACGCGAGGCTCCCGAAAGCAAATTTTGAGCTGACCGATTTGAATTCCTTAATAGAAGAGGTCGTTACCCTTTACAAAAATGCGCATAGAAATATTGAATTTATAGGAAAGCTAGGCGGCAGCCTGCCTAAAGTTTTTATCGATAGGAGGCAGATGAAAAGAGCTTTTATGAACATTATCGATAACGCCGTATTCAGCATAACTTTAAAATCGATAGAAAAGGTTGGAGGCATCGACGCTGGAGGCCCAGCCGCGGACGGTTTTAATTATAAACCGGAAATCCTTATAGTATCGGAAGCCGTAAGGGGCGAAACCTCAAACGGCGGCATAATAAGAATAACTTTTTCGGATAACGGAACCGGCATAAACGATGAAGTAATGCAGAATATGTACGAGCCGTACTTTTCTACGAAACAGGGCGGAACGGGTCTCGGTCTGGCGATTACGAAAAACATCATGACGGAAAACAATGCGGTAATAAGCGCAAAAAACAACGAAAAAGGCGGCGCGGATTTCATAATAGAACTTCCGGCAGAAATTACCGATATATAATAAAGCAGAGGCTATCATAGAATGAAAACGATACTGATAATAGACGATGAAGACGGCATAAGAAGTTCTTTATCCGGCATACTTAAAGACGAGGGTTACTCGGTAATATCCGAAGCCAGCGGAGAAGCGGGATTGAAAGCTTTTGCCGAAAAAATGCCCAATGCCGTTTTACTCGACGTCTGGCTGCCCGACGTGGACGGAGCGGATATTCTGAAGGAAATGGCTAAGATAAACAAAAATATTCCCGTTATTATGATTTCCGGCCATTCCGACATAGACACGGCTATTAAAACTATTAAGTTAGGGGCATACGATTTTATCGAAAAACCGCTCTCTTTAGACAGGCTGGTTATTACCGTCGAAAATGCGGTAAAATTTAACAGCTTGAGCGAAAAAAAAACTATTCTGGCGGAAAGCCTGCCTCAAGCTTTTGAGTTTATAGGCGAAACGGAAAGCATTAGAAATTTAAAAGAAAAAATAATTAAAGCCGCTCCGTCATCCGCTCCCGTCCTTATCACCGGAGAAAACGGCACGGGCAAAGAAATTGCGGCAAGGGCGGTGCACCTTAACAGTTTAAGGAACGGCGAACCCTTTGTGGCGATTAACTGCGCCGCTATCCCGGAAGAGCTTATCGAAAGCGAAATTTTCGGCTACGAGAAAGGGTCTTTTACCGGAGCTAACGCAAGGAAAAAAGGAAAGTTCGAACTGGCGGACGGCGGAACTATTTTTCTGGACGAAATAGGCGACATGAGCCTGAGGATGCAGTCTAAAATATTGAGGGTTTTGCAGGAGGGCAAATTTCAGAGAGTCGGCGGGGAAAGCGAAATCGAGTCCGACGTCAGGATTATCGCCGCTACCAATAAAGACTTGGAAGAGGAAATAAAAGCGGGCAGATTCAGAAGCGATTTATTTTTCAGGCTTAACGTTATTCCGCTGTATATTCCGCCCTTGAGGGAAAGAAAAAGCGACATACCTCTTTTGGCCGTTCATTTTATAAAAATTTTCGGAGGCAATGCCGGAAAGCTGGAAATAGACGAACCTGCGATGGATGTTTTAAAAAACTACGGCTGGCCCGGAAACGTCAGGGAATTAAAAAATATTATAGAAAGATTTTCTATTCTGAATCTGCACAATAAAATAACCGCGCAAGACGTTATCGGCGAATTAAAAATTGAATATAAGCCGGAAGCGAGAGATATATCGAGCCCTAAAAGCATTAAAGATTTCGAAAGTTTTATGTCCGCCGGTTCTTTTAAGCAGGCAAAAGAAGAATTCGAAAGAGCGTATCTTATCCGCAAATTGGAAGAAAACGGCAACAATATAACGAGGACAGCCCGGATTCTCGGCATGAGCCGCCGCAACCTGCAAAAAAGAATAAACTGCCTAAATATTAATCAATAAACCGCCTCGGTTCAAAACTGCCTAAATTTACAGCACATTAACGTCCATCCTCCATTCCTCTTTTAAAGGTGTCTTATTTATTTATCTGCTTACTCCCGCAAGGATTTAATACCTTTTATAGTTTCTAAAAATATTTGGCACGACTTTTGCTTTATAACAAATTAAATAATTTTAATACAAAATTTTTAAATAAGGAGAGTCTATGAAATTTAACAAATTATTTTCAGGCATTATGCTTTTTGCGGTATTTCTATTTTTATCCGTATTTGCGGTTCAGAAAGAGTCTTATGCCGCGAATGCGTTTTCCGGCGCTGATACCGGAAGCGTCGAAAGCGGAACTAATGCAAACATTGAAAAGATAGAGAAAAAATTAGACAAGGCGTTGAGCGAAATTCAGGCTATTAAAAAAGCGAATAAAGCGCAGAATTCGGAAAACTATTTTTCCAATATCCAACTGCTCGGTACGTTAATCGGCTCTTATACCTATAACCTTGCAAAACCGGAGTCGGTAAACACGCCGTCTTCTTTCGAGGGCAACGGCAATTACGGAGATAACTGGCAGACGGACGGGTTTGCGGTAAATAATGCCGATATAACGCTGAGGCGTTCCCCGGGGACTGCCTCTAATCCTTACGGCGTAGGTTTTCATATATCGCTCGACTTCGGGCAGAATATTCAGTTCTATAAGGCTTATTACGGAAACGCGTCTTATTTTACGACGCCTTTTCAGGACAGGACGCCTTACGACATAAGGAAAGCATATATTAACATAAACCTGCCTGTAGGAAGCGGACTCGATATCCATATCGGAAAGGAAAACGAGCTTCTGGGCTTCGAGGCGTTTAATCCGATAAGAAACTGGAACGATACGTATTCGCTTCTCGATGCGGCAGAACCGGCAACTTTGACCGGCGTGTTTTTGACATATAATTTTATTCCGGCTCTGACTTCGACCCTCGGAATAGCAAATACTATCAACTCTGCCGTTCCCATAGACAACCTGCCGGTTATCGAGCTTAACGAAAGTTATGCGGCTACGGGCATGCTGACGTTTAACGGCGGATTCATCTACGGGGAAAACAGCTATCTGGTAGGAAACGGCACGGGCGGCAGCGCAAGCGGACAGCTTTACGAAGATAACCTGAATAAAAGTTTTTACGGCTATATCGACGGCGTGTTCAGCCCGACTCCGGACTGGTCTTTCGTCGCCGACTACGAGCTTGGGCTCGGCGGCGGAATAAACGGCTCCGTGCTTGGCGAAAACGGTATAGCGGCCGGGCAGGTCGGATATCCGGTGTTAGTTCAGACTTCAAACGGTACATACGACAAATCGCGTTTTTACGGGATAGCCGGCTATATTCACCACCAGCATAATTACGGTTTCGGACAGCTGGCGGAAACTTTAAGGGAAACGGCCGCATATGACCAGAACGGCATGTGGGAGATGACGGGCACTCCCGGAACGGGCGACACATACATCGATTCTACGCTTACGTTTGCGTATCAGCCGTCTTTCAAAAACTTTAAAGACGTGCAGTTCAGGTTCGAGCTGGAGCATCAGGGGTCTAACCATAACGTCTATTTAGATTCCAACGGTTTGCAGACTCATTCCCAGCAGAATACTGTAAACTTAATGGTTTTATACAGTTTTTAACGGCAATATTATAACCGCCCCGTCAGGCTGACGCCTGACACCCCTCCTTTATAAGGAGGGGAGCTTTATAACGCTTGCCGCAAGTAGTATGCTGCCGTTAGGCCTGACACCTTTCCTTTATAAGGAGGGGAGCTTTATAACGCTTGCCGCAAGTAGTATGCTGCCGTTAGGCCTGACACCCCTCCTTTATAAGGAGGGGAGCTTTATAACGCTTGCCGCAAGTAGTATG
>JAJYYS010000136.1 GCA_021800745.1 bacterium | reverse complement strand
CCACCGGAACGAATAAATATTTATATTATGCCGATTTTGAAGCTACGTTAACCCAACCCTTGTGGGGAGAAGGCAATATATATCTTTTTCAGTTGGATAACCCGGGCATAACGGTTTCAAATTCCACCACCGGTTGCCCTATCGGGTCGGGACTTTTCAATGGCCTTATAGGTCCGGAAGGCGGCCCCGGTTCTTCCTCTTTTGCATGTGTAGAAGCGCAAAATACCGAGACGATAAACGGCCAGCCTGTTACGGTTACATCAGTAACTCCTCCATCGCCAGGGGCGTCTTCATACGATTCATTCTGGGATACGCCGTCCGGACTCGGAGCGGGAGATACGCTTAAAAACGGGAATTATTATCCGAATCCAAGTTCTCCAAACAGGGGTGTTTTTACGTCTTACTTGGATACTGCGACAGGTCAGGAAACCCCTATATATTTAAATCCGGTTACGTCATCCAATTCTAATACGGAACTTCAAACAATGTTAGGAACGTCATCCAATTATTCAAGCATATGCGGTTCTGGCTCAACAGCCGATTCATGCACGGAAAGCATACTTAATTTCGTTTTAAATCCGTCGCAGGACGGCTGGAAGTTAGGGGCTATTTACCATTCTGACCCGGTTTTAATAGGGGTGCCTTCTATCGCGATTTACGAAAACCCGTCTTCGTCATCGCCGCTTGCAACTTCCTGTTCAAACACATATACCGGTTCATATTATCAATTCTATCTGTGTGAAGAACACAGGCAGCAGGTTCTTGTCGTAGGCGCTAACGACGGAATGCTTCACGGTTTCGATGCCGGCGTATATGGAGGCTCCGCCTACGGTTCTACTTCGACGACTTACGGTTACGGAAGCGGAGAAGAGATGTTCGGCTATATTCCGCCGGATCTGCTTCCAGAAATATCGAACTGGTATCAAAGTTCGCTTACCCAGCCTTCATCGGGTTATTATCCTCAGGATTTTTTTGTCGACTCGACTCCTGCGGCATCAGACGTTTATTTTAATAATATATTCGACGGAACGCAAAATACAGTTTCGGGAGTTTCGAGCGGCTGGCATACAGTTTTAGTTTCAGGGGAAAGAAGCGGCGGCGATTACTATTTTGCGCTGGATATGACGCATCCGTCTCAATTATCTGCCGGAACGTATCCTGCTCCGCTATGGGATTTCACAGATTCATCTATGGCGCAGACATGGTCGAGACCAGTTATCGGATTTATATGCCTTCCAAATTCGGCAACATCGTCAAACGGCGTTTGTTCGAATAATCCGAATGCGCCGTCAACTTCTTCATCTCCGCCTCAATATGTAAAAACTTATTTAGCGGTAGTCGGAGGGGGTTATCCATCCGTAACGACGCCTGGGAATGCCGTATATGCCCTGTACGTCGAGCCTAATCCCGAAAATACGGCAAACAGCGGCACGAGTTACGCCGACGAACAGGTTTTGTGGAAGTATGATATGAATTATCCCGTTCCTTCCGAAGCGGCGCCGATTTTTAACACTTCAGGGGGAAGCGGGGTGCCGTCGGGAGAATTAGAGGCTTTTTATGTCGGTGATTTAGGCGGCGAAATGTATGCGTTTTCAATGCCGTCTATTGCATCCGGCACCGTTGGATCCAGTTCTGCGTGGACGGCGTGTCCTATATTTACGCAACCAAGCGCAAATCCGTTATTAAAAATTTTTTATCCGCCGGCTATATCTTATGATAGTTCAGGAAATTTATGGGTGTATTTCGGGACGGGAAACAGAGCGCAATTAAATGGACCGGCTAATTCAAGACCGAATGAGTTTATAGCGGCAAATATGGGAACGGCTCCAGCCGGAACATGCGCGACGAGTTCTCCGCAAAGCGCCGCCCCGTATGCGTTAGCATCGGGCAGTTCAACGACGGGTTTGGAGAATGTTACAGGTGCATATATAACCGCTTCATCCCCGGCGAGCAGTCCCTCTTCAATTTCGTACAGTTATACGCTAAACGCTAACACAGTTTCGTTAGCCGTTGCTAATGCCGCTATAAATCCTGACGGCTGGTATATAACCTTGCCAAACTCCGGCGAGAGAGTCGTTTCTTCTCCCATTGTCTCTAACGGCATAGTTTATTTTACTACATACACTCCGGACACTGCTTCTAATTCCTGCTCGGAAGGATATGCGCAGTTATATGCGCTTAACTATATGAACGGCGGGGGCGAGGTCGTGACTAACTCTAACGGAGTTTCAATATTGGGTTCTTCCCAAACTTCCACCGGAACAGGTCAACAGTCGGGAATTATAGGTTTAGGCACTCCGTCAGCCCCGGTAATTTCAGGGAATAAATTGTTTGTAGCCACATCAGGCGGCGGGCTAAGTTCGATGACGATTCCTGCATCGCCGACGGGCATAACGCCGACGTCCTGGTTTCAGTTGCCTTGACGTTTTAAATAAATAAAATTATAATAAGAAAGGGTTAAGCCTATGCAAAGTAAAAAATATTACACCAAGATTTTTTTAATTTCGGTCTGTACTTTGTTTATTTTTGCAATTTTTAAGAGTTCCCCCGCTTTAGCTTCTTCGGCTTATAAGCTCAATTTGGCGGTATTTGTACCTAACGCAAATAAAAATTCTACGACTTTGCAGGGGAAATTACCCGCCGGAGGCACTTTTATATATGACGGAAAAATTAAGAATATTTCCTCTACTTCGTTAAGCATAAATAATGAACAGGCAATAATTATATCCTCAACTACGGTTTGCAAGGCTCCAACTTCCGAGATGGCCAATTTTAAGGTTATTTCATGTTCCTCATTAATTAAAGGCGAAACGGTCAGAATAACCGCAGTTAAAGATTCGGCAGGCCAGTTTACGGCAATCGAAATAGAAAAGGTTTTTTATTAATTGGCTACTATAAGTTTGAATTTTATTTTAAGCCTTTACTGCTGGACGGTTATTTCGTTTTCAACCGTAATATTAGGCATACTTGCCGTTATAACTTCGTTTTTCGGCGAAAAGATTCCGCATAATATAGCTAAATTATGGGGAAAGGTCATATTAAAAGCCTGCATGATAAAAGTGAACGTAGCGGGCGCCGAAAATATATCCCCGCAAAAATCTTATATTATTACGTCAAACCACCAGAGTTATTTCGACATATTCGTTTTACTTGCTTCTCTCGACTTAAATTTTAAATTTATTGCAAAGGCGTCTCTTTTTAAAATACCTTTTCTTGGCCGCTCTATGAAAAGGCTCGGATATATTCCCATAGACAGGGAAAATTTGAGAAATGCTTTTAAAAGCGTTAGGAAATCCGCCGAACTCATTAAAAACAAAACCTCTATACTCATTTTTCCCGAAGGCACGAGGTCTTTGGACGGAAAACTTTTAAGTTTCAAAAAAGGCGGGCTAAATATGTTTTTAAAACAGGATAATATAGCCGTCCTTCCCGTCGCTATAAAAGGCACGGTAAATATTTTAAGAAAAAACAGCCTGACTATACATACCGGTAAAACCGTAGAGCTTAAGATATTGAAACCCCTGGCTCCGGCTATTGAAAGCAATAAAAAAGAAAAAGATAAAAAATATTGCGAAATGTTAATAGAAAAGGCGGAAAACCTTACTAGGGAAGCTATAGCAAGTATATAAAATTACCGAATTAATAATTTAAAAAACAAAAAATTAAGTGTATAATTTATATATTAATTTTAACAAGGAGATTAAAGGCTTAAATTTATTAAAATGCTAAAATTGAAAGTTACCCCGCTCGGGGGGTTGGGCGAAATCGGCCTCAATATGATGGTTTACGAAACCGAAAAAGACATTATAATCGTCGATTCCGGAATCATGTTTCCTGAGGACTATATGCTGGGGATAGATA
>JAJYYS010000017.1 GCA_021800745.1 bacterium | reverse complement strand
CTGAGAGGCTCGGCATCCGTGATACAAAATGCGATAAAGGACTTAAGGGACGGCGGATTTATAGATTGAAAAAACCGGAAAATTATTATGCGCCTTGCTTGAACCTTCCACTTGAAAGTACTCCGATTATGCGTGAAATTTTACCGCCGCTCTTTTCTTCGATAGAAGTTATACCGAACCTCCCTGTATGCGTCTGCAGTCCGTAAATATTCAAATAAAGAACATAATCGTTCATAAGATTTAAACTTTTTGCAAAACTCCTTTCCAGCGAAAAAACCGAAATATCTACGCGCCCTTTATTTACCGACAAAGATTTTATGCCGGTCTCTCCGAACCTGTGAATCGACAAAAGATAAAGTATATATGAAACGTTAACCTGATTTTTGGCAACCTTTCTAAAAAATACGAGATTTGTTTTAATCTTCTTCAACCTTGTTATATCGCTTTTCAATTGAAAATTTAAATTATTTAAAACTTTATCGTATTTATTTGAATAATTAATATAGGATACACATAAAAAAACGATAATCGACCATGACAGCGCAATTAAAAAGATGAAAACGCCCAGCTTAAAAAAAGGATTTAATTCAAAACCTTTTTTATTTCCGCCGCTTCCAAGAATTTTTTCTAAATCGGCATGAAAATCAGGTTCCTTAACATCAGCCATATAAATTATACCCCGCTGTTTTTTTAAAAAATATTTTTTACTTGATTAATTTATATCATATAATTTAATTTTTGTAAAATATGCAAAGCCCAAAATTGTTTTCTTGAATTTTAATCTATTATATTGTAAAATTCTATCTGTCGTTTATATTTCTCTTGTAAGCATGGCGACATAATACTGTTATAAGCCGAAGTGGTGGAATTGGTAGACGCACCGGACTCAAAATCCGGCGGGAGCAATCCCATGGGGGTTCGATTCCCCCCTTCGGCACCATATGTTTTATAAGGTTCTCCATAGTACCCTTTTTCATATTTTCCTTTTGCCGGCTTAAAACTTAGCTCTCAGATACTGCTTCGGCCATTCTATATCTACGCCGAGTTTATGCGCCGCCATAAGAGGCCAATATGGATTTCTCAATAATTCCCTGCCCATCTCGACCATATCCGCCGTTCCGGAACTTAATATGAAATCGGCAAATTCAGGTTTAGTAATAAGTCCTACCCCAGAAACTGCAATACCCGCTTTTTCCCTTATCTCTTTTGCAAAACCGAGCTGATAGCCGTAGTATATATTCATTTTCGCGTTAGGCGCGATTCCTCCGGAAGAACAGTCTATCAAAGAAACTCCGGCTTTTTTTAGCATTCCGGCTAAAACAACGGCAGATTCGATGTCAAACCCTCCCTCCACCCAATCTACCGCCGAAATCCTAACAAAAATAGGCTTATTTTTCGGCCAACCTGTTTCTTTTATCGCGTCTATTATTTCCAACAGCAGTCTTGCCCTGTTTTCAAGAGAGCCGCCGTACTTATCTTTTCTTTTGTTGGATAAAGGCGACAAAAACTCGTTTATCAAATATCCGTGTGCGGCGTGTATTTCTATGACGTCGAATCCGGCCTTATCGGCATTTTTTGCGCCGTTTGCAAAGTCTTTTATAACTTTTTTAATATCGTTTCCGTCCATTTCCTTAGGAACCTGATAGCCATCGTTAAACGGTATAGGGCTAGGCGCAAGAACCTGCCATGCCCCTTCTTCCGGCTTTAAAGGATTATCTCCGAGCCACGGAGCATTGGTCGAAGCTTTCCTTCCCGCATGCGCCAGCTGTATCCCCATTACCGATCCGCAGGATTTGCAAAATTCCACCACGGGCTTAAAAGCTTCAATCTGCTTTTCATTCCATATCCCGGCGTCGTAAGGACTTATTCTTCCTTCGGGACTGACGCCGGTAGCTTCCACTATAATAAGTCCTACCCCGCCAACCGCCCTAGCACCTAAATGCGCCGTATGAAAAGCGCCTACTACGCCGTCAATCGCCGAATACATACACATAGGCGCCATCATTATTCTGTTTTTAATTTTAATCCCGCCGATTTCCAATGGTTCAAAAAGCATTCTCATGATTAACCGTCCTCCTTTATTTTAACATTGCGCTTCTTAACTTTTAAATTATATCACATTTTTTACCCCCGAAAACCGCCGTTATGGTATAATTATTTTAAATGGACAATATGAGAATAGGAAGCGGCTACGACATACACAAATTTTTAGAGATTGCGCTTTTTGAAAATGCCGCCAAAAAATTATACCTTGGAGGGGTATTGATAGAAGGGCATATAGGGGTTGCCGCACATTCGGACGGCGACGTCGTCCTTCATTCTCTCACTGACGCTCTTCTGGGAGCATTGTCTCTTCCCGATATAGGCGTTCTTTATCCGGACAATCTTAAATCGACTAAAGGGATTAACAGCATAGAAATAATAAAATACGCCTACGGTTTGGTAAAAGATAAGGGATACGGTTTGGTCAACGCCGATATTACGATTATAACGCAGACGCCTAAAATTTCCGCATATAAAGAACAAATGACGGTTTCAATATCTTCCGCTTTAGGCGTCGATAAATCGCGGATAAACATAAAAGGAAAAACAAAAGAAGGGCTTGATTCCGTAGGAAAACAAAAAGCAATCGAGTGCTTCAGCGTTTGCCTGCTATCGTCGGAGTAAAAAATGAAAATTTACGCCGTGCTGCTTGCCGCCGGAACAGGCTCCCGAACCGGCTTGTCAATACCTAAACAGCTTATAAAGATTAATAAGAAAGAAATTATACTCCGCAGTCTTGAAATCTTTTTAAAATCAAAAATTAATTTCGAAGCAGTTATTATAGCGACCCCGCCGCCGTCCGTTTTTCAATTTAACTGGAATGATTTTTTTGAAAAAAATCTCGGAAACGACGAAATAGAAAAATTAAGGATAATAACCGGCGGCGAAACGAGACAGCAGTCGGTCGATAATTCCATAAAATATTTAGAAAGTATTATTTCTCCCGACGAATCAGAAAATACCGTAGTTTTTATACACGACTCCGCAAGACCCTTCGTAACGGATAAAGAATTGCATCTATTGCTTGATAAAACCGCCTGTCACGGCGCCGCTTTTCTTTGTTCCGAAGTTACGGAAACGATAAAAGAAATTAAAATATCGAACCCTGCGGGATTTAAAACTCTTGAAAGAGATAACTTAATAGCCGCCAAAACTCCTCAGGTATTTAAGTTTAAAGCAATAAAAAAGGCTCTTGAGAAAGCCGAAGGAGATAATTTTATATCGACCGACGATGTTTCTCTCGTAGAAAATTTAGGTTTAACCGCGGCGTCCATCATATCTACCGATATGAATATCAAAATAACGTCGGCGTTGGATATTGAAATAGCCGAACTGTTCTTAAACAAATTCAAAAGCATGAAAAACAAATAAGCGGAATATAGCCTTAACGATTTTAATTACGGAAAGGATAACGCCGTATCGCGGCTATAAAAATTAATTTGCCGCCTGTTCCTTATCGTAATTTATCCTTGCGAATATCATTCTTCCGCTCGACGTCTGTAAAACGCTTGTAACCACGACGTTAAGTTCCGAGCCGACAAGCTTAATCGCGTCTTCTACGACAACCATAGTTCCGTCGTCCATATATGCGATACCCTGATTTTTTTCTCTTCCTTCTTTAGTGATTAATACGGTCATTATTTCTCCGGGAAGAAGAATTGGCCTTAGGGCTTTAACGAGGTCGTTTATATTTAATACGCTGATGTTTCTAACCTGAGCGACTTTGTTAAGATTAAAGTCGGTGGTAATAATCTTGCCGTTTTTTTCTTTGGCAAAGGCGATTAATTTCGCATCGACCTCTTTTATATTCGGATAATCCGCATCGGTAAACTTGATATTCATATTTTTATCTTCCCTTAGTTCTTTCAATATATCCAAACCTCTCCTCCCTTTTACCCTTTTTAGGGGGTCCTGAGAATCCGCTATATGCTGAAGTTCATGCAAAACAAAAGTCGGTATCACAAACGTTCCGTCGATAAAACCCGTTTTTGAAACATCGAGTATTCTTCCGTCGATTAAAGAACTGGTATCGATAACCTTATAGTTGCGGCATTGTTCCTCGCCGCCGCTTCCGCCCTGCAAATCTTTTGAATCCGCCTGTTTAACTCCGATGCCGAAATCGTCGGACACCCTTAAGCCTATAATCAGCCCCATGTAGCCGGCTACGAAGTTCACGAAAGCGTAAGTAATATACCCCAGATCGGAACCGGTAAAAAAAGATTTAAATAACTGGTAAGTAATATAATTCATTATAAAAAGTCCGATAAAAAGTCCGATTCCTCCAGTAAGAATTTTTTTTGTGGAAATGGACTCCATACTTTTTTCAACGGAAACTACGATAAAGCCGATTGTAAAACCGAATAAAAGCCCTACGTAAGATAAAAAGTCGTTATGCCAGTATTCTTTGCCTATTAAAAAACCGAGAATAGCGGAAATAAGAACCAGCATTATCCTTACGAAGAGGATTGGTTTCTTATTAAAAATTTTCATTTATATTATATTTAATAATTATTTTTAAAATACTAAACGGTTAAATTTAAATTAGGGGACTGAACGGGAGTATTTATAAATATCTTTCTTATTTTTTCTTCTATGTAAGTTTCCGGCCTGTTCATTACGGTCGAAAGTTCTTTGATAATTAAGTGTTTTGCTTTTTCAAACATTTTTTTCTCGGCAAAAGACAGCTCTTTCTCGCACTTTAAAATATAAAGGTCCCTTAAAACTTCAGCAACCTCGAAAAGGCAGGAGGAGCACAGTTTTATATTGTATCCGTTAAACCTTTTATTCCATGATTCTTTCCTTGCGAAAGGCTTTTTGACGCATTTTTCTTCAAGCACGTCAAAAACTTTCTGTATCTCGTTTTCTTTAATTAGAAGACGAAGTCCCGCTTCGGCTTCATTTTTAACCGGCACCATAATTTTTGCATTGTTTTCCAAAACTCTGATATTGTAAAAAGACAATTCCGTGGAACCTATTTTCTGCTTGGAAATAGATTCCACGATACAAACGCCGTAACCCGGATAAAATACAAACTCGTTTAAGTTCAACATTTTTAGGCCTCCTTAAACTCTTTGAATCATTAAATTAATTAAAATAAAATTAATTAAAACCAACATTATATACGGTATCTCTTTCAGTAGGGAGTTTGCCGGCCTCTTCTATTATCTTTTTTACATTTTTAACGCTGAGTCCCGCCGGGTTAATGGAGCCTGCATTATGCGATATTTTTTCCTCCGTCAGCGTCCCGTCAAAATCATCGGCGCCGAAAGAAAGGGAAACCTGTGCAAGGTTAATGCCTAAGTTTACAAAAAACGTTTTTATATGCTTGAAATTATCTAAAAAAAGGCGCGAAACGGCAATTACTTTAAGGTCGTCGTATCCCGTAGTAAACCTCGAATTCCTGACTGCGGTGTTTTTAGGCTGGAAAGCAAAAGGAATAAAAGATTTAAAGCCTCCGGATTCATCCTGCGCAAATCTTATTTCGTTTAAATGGCTTACTCTGTCTTCATAACTTTCTTTTACTCCGTATAACATTGAAGCATTGGAAGGAATGCCTATTTTATGGGCGGTTTTGTGTATTGAAATCCATCTTTCCCCGCTTATTTTTTGCGGACATAATTTTTTTCTTATAGCCGGATTGAA
The DNA here is from genome assembly GCA_021800745.1 of bacterium. The sequence continues at coordinate 11,314 of JAJYYS010000017.1, read as the reverse complement.
AATTTCAGCTCCGCCGCCTGGGAGAGCGTCTAAACCGTTTTCTTTTAAATCCGTCAACACGCTTTCTACGGACAACTTTGAAATTTTAGATAAATAATCTATTTCTACCGCCGTGAAAGCCTGTACCATTAAAGATGGAAATTCATTCTTTATTCTGCGGACCATATTTAAATAGAAGCTGTAAGGAAGGGAAGGATGAAGGCCTCCGACAATATGAACTTCTTTAAAATTATTGGTTTTGTAATTAGTCTTAATATATTCTATTATCTCTTCTATGCTCATAGAATATGCATCCGTTTCTTTTCCGTTTCTGTAAAATGCGCAAAAGGCGCATCTATTTACGCATATATTAGTATAATTTATATGAATATTGACGATATAATATACTTTATTTCCGTTGATTTTAAAGTTTTTAAAGTCTGCAAGTTCTCCTATCGAGAGCAAATCGTGAGATTTAAACAAAAACAAAGCGTCGTCGGTTGACAACCGTTTATTATTATAAACCTTTTCTTTTATTAAATCAAAAGTTTTATTTTTAATCATAACCTTTCCATCTTGCATAAATATCGTTCTCTATGCCTAACGCATCTAAAATCTTGCCGGTTATAAAATCTATAATATCTTCGACCGTCCGTGGCATATTATAAAATGCGGGAATGGGCGGGAGTATCGTCGCCCCCGATGAATGGAGCGAGAGCATATTTTTAAGGTGTATATCGTTAAACGGGGTTTCTCTGGGACATACGATTAGTCTTTTTCTTTCTTTAAGCATAACGTCTGCCGCCCGTTCTATAAGGTTTCCGGAAATTCCGTTAGCAATTCTGGAAAGACTGCCCATAGAACACGGAATAACTATCATACCTTTAACGTTTTTTGCGGAGCCGCTTGCAATGCGCGCCTCTAAAAAATTCTCGTCTAAAAAAGCAAATCTGCCGCCGTCTTTATGGAGCCCAAATTTGTTTTCTATCTCATTTTTTATCTTTAGATTAAAACCGTTTAAAGAATCGTTTCCGCCGGCGCTTGCTTCGCCGCCCCCGGAAATATCCGCAAACATTCCAAGCTCATCCTTAATAACCTTAAAACCCGGCTTAGAAATTATAAGATGGACAAAAAAAGAACGGCTTATTAAAGCCTTAAGCAGGCTGAACCCGTATATCGCTCCGGACGCTCCCGTCAAGGCGACTATGTAGGAATGACAGTCCGCTTCCATATTAAAATTTTCTTTCATATTTTTTTCATTGCCGCATATTAGAATATATGACGCTTGCGGATATAAAAACGAAAAAAGTTATGGAAATATATCCGTTCATAGTAAAAAACGCGGTATCGATATTATTTAAGCTCTTATAAACTAAAAAATGCTCGTAGGCAAAAAAACAGGTAACGAGAATTATCCCTATAATATATAAAAAATTCAGATTAAATATAAAATATATGTAAACTAAGCATATTAAAGCAAGCAAATGCAATATTCTGGAAACCGTTATCGCGTTTTTTATTCCGAATTTTGCGGGCACGGAAAAAAGCCCGTTTGCGGTATCGAAGTCATAATCTAAAATAGCGTAAAGAATGTCGAATCCCGAACCCCAAAAAACCACCGCAAGGCCGAGAATTAAAATTTTATAGTCTATACTTCCCGTAACGGCGAGCCATGTCCCCAAAGGACCTAATGCCATACTTATTCCCAGAACCATGTGGGAAAAAAACGTAAATCTTTTCGTAAAAGAATAAAACGTGATAAAAATAATAACAAAAGGGGAAAGAACGAAACATATAAAATTTAATTCGTAAGCGGAAAATATAAGCATTATATAGGAAATTACTCCGAAAATAACACCGTATAAAGTAGTAAGCTCGCCCTTCGGAATAGTTCTTTCCATCGTTCTTTTATTTTTTGCATCTATTTTTCTGTCTATTATCCTGTTAAACGCCATTGCTCCACTTCTTCCCGAAGCCATAGCTATAATGACCCATATCATCTTATAATAAAAAAGGGGCGCGCCGAAAGACGAGGGATATTTATCGTAAAAGGCAAGGAGAAAAGCGCTGAGGGCGAAAGGCAGGACAAATATAGTATGGGAAAACTTGACCAATTCTAACGTATTTTTTATTTTTTTAAGCATTTTAGTTTAACTTAAACCGTATTCCTTCCATTTCTCATCGACAAGTTTTTTTATATCGTCCGACATAATTATATCGTTCGGCCATTTTCTCTTATAGCCTTCCGATGTCCATTTTTTTGTAGCGTCTATCCCCATTTTAGAGCCGTAGTTTGGAATATCGGAGGCATGTTCCAAAACGTCGATAGGCCCTTCGACAAACGAAACGTCTCTTTTGGGATCGATATTATTACATATTCTCCAGATAACCTCGCTCCTGTCCTGAACGTTAACGTCCTCATCCAATATGACTATTATTTTAGTAAACATCATAAGACCGAGACCCCATATTCCGTGCATAATCTTTTTTGCATGGCCGGGATAGCTTTTTTTAATGCTTATAAATGCCAAATCATGGAATATGCCTTCGAAAGGCAGATTCATATCGATAATTTCCGGAAAAATCTTTTTTATGGCAGGAAGAAAAAACCTTTCCGTAGCTTTTCCTATATAGCAGTCCTCCATAGGCGGCTTGCCGACTATGGTAGCAGGATATATCGCATCTTTTCTGTGCGTTATAAGGGTTACGTGAAATACCGGATAAAAATCCTCGAGCGAATAATATCCGGTATGGTCGCCGAAAGGTCCTTCGAGCCTGAAATCTTCGGCGGGGTCTATATATCCTTCAAGAACAAACTCGGCATTTGCGGGAACATATATATCGTTCGTTTCCGATTTCACGAGTTCGACCGCATCTTCTCTTAAAAATCCCGCGAACATCATCTCTTCTATGTCGGGAGGAAGCGGCGCCGTAGCGGAATAAATCACCGCCGGATCCGAACCTATAACTACGGAAACGGGTATCTTTTTGCCTGCTTCTTTATATTTTCTGAAATGCCTTGCGCCGTCTTTATGTATGTGCCAGTGCATACCGCACGAAGTATCGTCGAAAACCTGCATTCTATACATTCCGACATTTGTCGAGCCTTTTTCAGGGTCTTTCGTAAAAACAAGGGGAAGGGTAATAAACGGTCCACCGTCTTCCGGCCACGTTTTTAAAACCGGCAAAATATCCAGCAGGGGCGGCTTGTCTATTATGACTTCCTTACATTTGGCATTTTTGACGATTCTTGGCATATAATCGGCTAGTTTTTTAAGTTTTGAAAGAGATTTTATCTTTTCAAAGAAATTCGTGGGGATTTCGGGGTCTATTATTTCAGAGATTCTTTTTCCGACGTCGTCGAGGCTTTCGACCTCAAAAGCCTGTAATATGCGCTTATTTGAACCGAACATATTTATTAAAACCGGAAAATTATAGCCTTTTACGTTTTCGAATAAAAGCGCCGGACCTTCTTTTTTTACCATCCTGTCCGCAATTTCCGCTATTTCCAAATTTCTATCGACGGAAGCGCCTACTCTGCGTAAATCATTATTATTTTCTAATATCCGGATAAATTCGTGCAGGTCTTTATAAGGCATGTTTAATTTTTTTATAATAATATAAATATATAATATTAAATTATCATCTGTATTATTATATCAAAATTTATAAAAAAAATAAAAGAAAAAGGGTGCCGCCCCAATCCCCGTTTAGAAATTATTTAAAGAAATTCCAAGAACACGTCATTGCGAGCGCAGCGAAGCAATCTCGCTTAGATTGCTTCGCTGCGCTCGCAATGACGGAATAGTGCGCTCACAATGACGTTATTAAGTGATTCAGGCAATTCATATATAAAAAATTCTAAATCGGGATTGGGGCGTCAGATTTCGGCTTTTTTTATCCTGTAATCGCCCTTTTTGACGGTATATCCGGTATTATCAAAATATTCTAGCAGGGGAATTGCATATTTTCTCGATACGCCTGCAATTTCTTTCATATCTTTAGGCCCAAGCCTTTCTTCTTTTTCAAAAAAATCGTCTAATTTAGACTTGATGCCGTCAATCTGTCCTTTCAGGTAATAAATATCCGGTTTGACCTTTACGAGCTTTCCCTGCTTAACCATAAGAGCGGTTATATAATTTAATATCTTTTTATTTACTTTTATTTTATTTTCTAATTCCGTGAAATCTGGAACGCTGTTGCCGTTGGAATTCAATAAATTTTCTATTTTTTCGGCAATATTTATATATTCGGCGGGAATAACCGCTTCGGAGGCGCTATGCTCCAATCCTTTCGGAATTATATTGCCGTCATAGTATAAGACCTCTTTTTTGGACAGTAAATCTTCTACTATGATGTCGAAAAGTCCGACTGCCCCGGGTTTATTAAAATTTTGCTCAAAAATAACATATAATTCCTGCTTGTTTAACCTTTTTTTAAAATTAAAGTTTCCGTCTTTTGAATTTTCGTTTATTATTTTTACCAGCAAAGAACTTCCTGCGTCGAAATCTTCTTTTAAAAAAGCAAATTTATATTTATCGTCCGTTATTATCCTGCCGTCTCTTTTTAATTCGTTTATAACGGCAGTAAAATCGGTAAAATTAATATTTAATTTTTTATAAATCTTTTCTGCGGCGCTTACTCCGTTAATCGTTATAAAGCCGTAAACGGCTTCTTTAATATCGTCGGAAACCATTGTCTCGTAAATGCTCTTTTTTGACTCTTCATACCCGTAATCCGGCAAAGGGTCTATTATAATTCCGCCGCCGACCGTCCTGCCCGCGCCTATATCTCTTATAATAAATTTTTCTTTAGTCATAACGGATATTTTATCGTTTAATTTAAACAGCGCATATGAATATTCACCCGGTCGGATTCTTTTATCCGCGTTAAAAATTATTATTTTAGAATTGACGGATGTCCCGCCGGTCATAAATGACAATAAAATATGGCTTTTCAAATCTTTTTTATTTTCAAAATCGTAAAAAACTTTTGTAAAAATAGAATCCGATACCGCAAGGCTGTCTTTTGCCGATATTACGTCGCCTAATTTAACGCTTTCCTTTTTTACGGACGGAACGTTAACTGATATTCTCATGGATTTACGGGCGGTTTCGACCGACTTATTATGGGATTCTATGCTTTTTATTTTTGCCGTCAGGCCGGAAGGCATTATCTGAATTTCATCGCCTGCCGAAAAACTGCCGTATTTCAATGTTCCCGCTAAAATAGTCCCGAAACCTTTTGAAGAAATTATTCTGTCTATAGGCAGAAAAACCTTCGTCGGAATGGGTTTCAGAGAAGATTTTAAATTATATTCTTTTGCCGCCTTTTCTATTTCTTTTTTTAATCCGTCTATGCCTTCGCCTGATTTAACGGAAACTTTAAGTATATTTTCTGCAGATTTATCATAGCCGTATAACTTTAAAAAATCCCTTGCTTCAGCCTCTCTCTCTAAAATAATTTCATCGGAAACTATATCTATTTTTGTAATTACCGGTATGATTAAATCGATGCCGAACAGTTTTAAGATGAGCAGATGTTCCTTGGTTTGAGCCATTACGCCGTCGTCTGCGGCAATGACCAGCAAAACGCCGTCCATTCCGGCAGAGCCGGAAATCATAGTTTTTATAAATTTTGCATGCCCCGGAACATCCACGATTCCCACCGAAATACCGGAAGGAAAAAGCATATTGGCATAACCCAGCACTATGCTAATACCGCGTCTTTTTTCTTCTTCGAGCCTGTCCGTTTCTATACCTGTTAACGCTTTAATAAGCGAAGATTTCCCGTGGTCTATATGTCCGGCTGTACCTAGTATAAAAGTATCCATCTATTAATTTTATCAAATTTATTTTTTAAAAAATAATAGCCCGGCTCTTTTTAGGGAACCGGGCCACCTTTAGGAGGAGTGATGGAAAGCTTACAGCTTTTACAGTTTGTCTTGGTTTTAAGAAAAATTTGTTATATTATTATTTTTTATTACTCCGAATATGCCAGATACAGTTTCATATTTCCCCTTCTTATATAGAAAAGAAACTGCTTCGATTTCTCCGCCCTGCTTATATCGTTCAAATACCCGCCGATACCGTTAACCGTCCGATGGTTTATCGACTCTATAACGTCTCCGGGCATTATGCCCATTCTCTGTCCTGCTCCACCGGGTATAACTTTAGACACTATAACTCCGTGGTGAACGTTTTGTATTCCGTAGCTCTGCATGTTTTGAGGGGTAAGCGGCACTACCGTAATGCCTAATTTCTTAGCCGAAACTTTCTGAGTTTTTTCGTTAAAAGAATTTTTAGGGCTCTTCCAGTTTCCGACCGTTATCGTAAGCATTTCTTTTTTGCCGTTCCTGATAATTTCGATAGGAACGGTCTTTCCCGGTTTTATATTTCCCACTAACCATGGGAGCTGGGACATCTCCCTGACTTCTTTACCGTTAAATTTTATTATTACGTCGCCGCTTCTCAATCCGGCTTTTGCCGCAGGACCGTCAGGAATAACCGAAGATACTAATGCCCCGCGTGAAGTTTCAAGATTGAACGCTTTTTTGAGGGCGGGCGATATTTTTTGTATTTCTATTCCGAGCCATCCCCTGGTAATTTTGCCCGTTTCAAGTTCAGGGAGAACCTCTTTTACTACGTTTACCGGTATAGAAAATCCTATCCCCTGCGCTCCTTTTATAATGGCGGTATTTATGCCTATAACCTGCCCTTTCATATTTATTAGAGGGCCTCCGCTGTTTCCGGGATTAATCGCCGCATTCGTTTGTATAAAATCTTCGTACGGACCTCCTATGGCTCTGCCTTTAGCGCTTATTATCCCGTTGGTAACAGTCCACCCTAATCCGAAAGGATTGCCTATCGCGAGAACCCATTCGCCTATCTGCGACTTGTTGGAATCGCCGAGAATGGCGGCGGGAAGATTATTGCCGTCGTTTATTTTCAAAAGAGCAAGGTCAACCTGTGGGTCTTTACCGATAACCTTCGCCTTGAACGTTTTTCCGTTGGAAAGTTTGACGTATATTTTTGTTGCGCCGTTTATAACATGGTTATTGGTAATTATATATCCGTTTTTACTGATAATTACGCCAGAACCTAAGCTTTCTTCGGTATAACCGCTCTGCGGAACGTTATTAAAAAAATTTTTGAAAAAGTTTCCGAAGGGATTAGGTTGATTTCCAAAAGGACTCCGATACATTTGAAACGGTCCGCTTTTTACTTTTTGGGTCGTCCTGATGTTTACGATAAACGGCTTGTCCTGTTTTATCAATGCGATAAAATTGCTTGGACCGTTCTGCGCCGGCATTGCGGAATCTTTTGTAGTATAAATTACGGGCGCGCTTCCATCAGCCATAGATTTTTTAAATAAATGCAGATTTGCAGTAATTATTATACCTGCTATTATTCCGATTAGCACCGCAACTCCGGCGCCTATAATTTTTGAATCAGATTTTAAACCCATAATCTAGAAACTCCTATTTTTTGATTATTTTAATTACTTATTTTTATATGATGCAATAATAATGCCAAAAAATATAATTTTTAAAAACATTATACTTTCAAGCATTATATGGCAATATTTAATTTTTATAAGATTTTATTTATTATCGTTTTGTCATTACGACAAATATTGTTTTGTCATTACGACAATAAATAAAGGGCTAGATTTAGTCTTTTAGCCTGTTAAACGGGCTCGGCGCTAACGATGACCGCTTTTTCTATAATAACGTCGTTCGTTTCTTCATTGTAATCCAAAACTATCGAGTCCCCTGAAACAATGCCCCCTGAAAGCAAATCCACCGCTATTCTGTCCTGTATAAAAGATTTTATAGCCCTTTTAAGCGGTCTGGCTCCATAAACAGGGTCGTATCCCTCCATTGCTATAAACTTTATCAGTGAATCCGTATAATCCGCATCTATGCCTTTTTCCTTAAGCGTATTCTTTAACTTGCCCAGCTGAATATTAACTATTTTTATAATGTCGCCCTCGTTAAGCGCATGGAATATAATTATATCGTCTAACCTGTTAAGAAACTCCGGCCTGAAATGGTTTTTCAAAAGATTCATAACGTTGTTCTTCATTTCTTCGTAATGCTGTCCGCTGTAACTCTGTATAATATCGGAACCTATATTGGATGTCATAATGACAATAGTATTTTTAAAATCGACCGTCCTGCCCTGCCCGTCGGTTAATCTTCCGTCGTCGAGAAGCTGAAGCAAAACGTTAAATACGTCTTGATGGGCTTTTTCGACTTCATCGAATAAAACGACGCTGTAGGGGCGCCTCCTTACCGCTTCCGTAAGCTGTCCTCCTTCTTCGTATCCGACATAACCGGGAGGAGCGCCTATAAGTCTCGACACGGCATGTTTTTCCATATACTCGGACATATCTATTCTTACTATACTATTTTCGTCGTCAAACAAAAACTCGGCAAGAGCTTTTGCCAGCTCGGTCTTTCCGACGCCGGTAGGCCCAAGAAACATAAAAGACCCGACGGGCTTATTAATATCGGATAAACCGGCCCTCGAACGCCTGACGGTATTTGCGATGCTGCTGATAGCCTCGTCCTGAGATATCACGCGGTTATGCAGATGCTCTTCTATGAGCAGAAGCTTTTCTTTCTCGCCTTCCATAAGTTTTGCGACCGGAATCCCCGTCCATTTTGCTACGACCCTGGCAATATCGTCCGCATCGACTTCTTCTTTTAAGAAACTTCCTTTCCCCTGCATTTCCAAAACGGACTTATTTAAATCCTCTAATTTTTTTTCTAATTCATTCAGCTTTCCATACCTAATCTCGGCGACTTTATCGTATTTCCCTTCTCTTTCATATCTTTGTTCTTCAAATCTTAACGAATCTATATCTTTTTTAATTTTACCTATTTTCTGTATATGCTCTTTCTCATTCTGCCATTTGGCTTTTTTTTGGTTGAAATCTTCTTCGAGGTTTGCCAGTTCTTCGTCAAGCTCCTTTAACCTCTTCTTCGATTCCGCATCCTTTTCTTTTTTTAAAGCCTCCTGTTCTATCTTGATTTTTATTATATTTCTCTGTATCTCGTCGAGAGCGGTAGGCATGGAATCTATTTCTATTCTTAATTTTGCGGATGCTTCATCCATAAGGTCTATTGCTTTGTCCGGCAAAAACCTGTCCGTAATATACCTGTGCGAAAGAGTGGCCGCCGCAATTATGGCGGAGTCCTTTATTCTTATTCCATGGTAAGCTTCGTAGCGTTCTTTAAGCCCCCTCAATATGGAAATAGTATCTTCTACGGAAGGTTCATCGACAAATACCGGTTGAAATCTTCTCTCTAATGCGGCATCTTTTTCGATATATTTTCTATATTCATCTAAAGTAGTTGCGCCTATGGCTCTTAATTCTCCTCTTGCCAGCGCCGGTTTTAAAAGATTGGAAGCGTCCATTGCCCCTTCGGATTTTCCTGCGCCGACCAGATTATGGAGCTCGTCTATAAATATTATTATTTTTCCTTCCGACGATTTTATTTCCTTTACGACGGCTTTAAGCCTGTCCTCAAATTCTCCCCTATATTTTGCTCCGGCGATAAGAGCGCCCAGATCCAACGAAAGAACGACTTTATTTTTTAAAATTTCCGGAACGTCGCCGTCGGCGACTCTTTTTGCCAATCCTTCGACTATCGCGGTTTTACCGACGCCCGGGTCGCCTATTAAAACGGGATTGTTTTTCGTCCGCCTCGATAAAACTTCCATAAGTCTTCTGATTTCGGAATCCCTTCCTATAACGGGGTCTATTTTCCCCGACCTTGCAAGCTGCGTTAAATTGACGGTATATTTTTCTAAGGCTTGATATTTGTCTTCGGGATTCTGATCGGTAACCTTGGCGTTGCCTCTTATGTCCGTAAGGGCATTTAAAACCGCATCCTTGGTTAAGCCGAATTTTGTTAATATCTCGTAGGACTTTGTATCTTTCACGTCAAACATTGCAAGGACGAAATGTTCTACGGAAACAAAATCGTCTTTCATTGCATTTTTATTTTTTTCGGCGGCATCGAGTATTCGTTTCAAAGACGAAGAAAAACCGGGTTCCATACCCCCCTCGACCGTTGCAAGCTTTGACAGGGCATTTTCCGCCTCGCCGGAAAATGCTTTTAAATCTACTCCTATTTTTTTTAATATGGAAACGGCAATGCTGTTTTCGTCATAATTAAGAAGGGCATATAAAAGATGCAGATCTCCGACCTCCGGATTTTTAGCCTCTTTAGCCGTATTTACCGTCAGTTCTATTACTTCCTGCGATTTTATCGTAAAATTATTTAAATTCATAAAAATATATCACCTCTTTATTCCTTTATTTTTTCTCGGAAATGTAAGCCATTCTGAGGTCATATAAAACGTTTTCTATGAGCTTGGCTTCATTTTCGTCAAGATTGCCTTTAGTCTTTTTAGAGAGCATATCTATGGTGTCTATGAGATATTTTGCAGTGCCTACATCTTTCTCGTACTTTTTAGATATCGGGTTCGGTATTTTTCCCAGAAAAAGCAAAGCCTGCGTATTCAATGAGTAAATAAAATTCGCAAAATCCGCCTCAAAATTAGGAATTTCGGCGTTAGGCGCCGCCTGCGCTTCCTCCGTTTCTTTTTCTATTTCCGCCTGCTTCGCTTCGATTCCTTCTTTAACCCCGCTTTCGCTTTCGGAATCTGCAACTTTTCTTTTATCTACAACCTTGAACGATTTCCCGTTTTCTTCAGACATAATCAGGCTCCTCCTTGTATTTTTCCTTTCCGTTTTTGCCCTTTTTTAAGGTATCTTTTTCTATATTTTTATTTGCGTTAACGACAATTTCGCCCCCGGAGAGTTCCGCGGTAAATATATCGCCTTCTTTCCATTTTAGCGTTAACGGAACTTTAATAACGTCGTCTATGGTGCGTTTGAGAAACCTTGCTCCGAATTTTGTGCTGTAACCGGTTTCCACAAGCTTATCTAAAGCATCGCCGGTTACCGTCACCTCTTTTCCGTGTTCCGCCATAGTCTTATTTATAGTTTCTATGTGCATTAACGCTATCTCTTTAACCTCTTCTTTAGTGAGAGGCGAGAATATGACTATATCGTCTATCCTGTTTATAAATTCCGGCGAAAAAAAGTTTTCTATTTCTTTATTTATGGTTCCTTTCAGCGATTTAACAATGTCGCTTGATTCGATAAAACCCAGCGGCTTTGTGAATTTTGAAAATTCATGCGAACCGAGATTTGAAGTCATAATAATAACGGAATCCGAGAAATAAACTCTTTTGCCCCTGCCGTCGGTAAGAAAGCCTTCGTCGAAGACCTGAAGAAAAAGATTAAACACTAGATC
>JAJYYS010000135.1:1939-3896 GCA_021800745.1 bacterium | reverse complement strand
ATGTAAATTCTTTCGTCGTTATAGTCGTCCAAAACCGATTCCGTTTCATAATTTAGGAGTTCGTTTTTGTTACCGTTTTCATCTATCCTAAATCTTTCTACTATGGCGGCTACCCTGCGGACGTATAGGTTATGCTTGAGATGTTCACCCTGAACGCCCACTGTTTTTATTTTTTCTTTGCCGAATAATTTACAACCTTGAGTATCAAGACTAAATGCCGTCAGCAGTTCAGGTTTTGCATTCCAATCAGGGGAATTTATCGTGATTCTTGTTTTACGAATATAATTGTAAGAGATTAGTTTTTTAATTCTGTCCCAAAAAGCTCTGTCGCTTTTTTTATTCAATAAAATTTTTGCGGTTACGTCGTCAATATATTTATTGTCTGCTATAAATTGCAATAAAAGTTTATCATTATTTTGTAATTCTATTCTCTTTTTGCTTAATGAATCTTTAATTTTTGAAAAATCTATCGTCATAATTTAGCTGATTTTTTATAAAAAAAATTAAATAGAATCTAATTTTTTACTCCAAAATTCATTAAAAGTCATCGCTATAAAGCTTTCATTTACAGTTTGATTTGGTAAATATTTTTCAAAATTTTGTTCTGCATTAACAGACTTATTTTTAAAGTTTTCTATTTTTTTAGCAAACAAATTTTTGTCTTTTTCTTTTTCGACTAAACATATTATTTTTTTAATTTCGGGGTCTTTTTTATTGCGTTTTGCGTCTTCCAACTGTTCCTGTAATACGGCAAATTTCCTTCCGTATTCAAGCCAGTTCCTTTTAATTGAAACTTCCACTTCAAATCCGAATTTAAGAGACGGATAATAAACGTCCGGTCTTATTTCTTTGTCGCCAAAAGGATAATTATTCATTTTTTCCGAATAGGCAGCGTCCCCGTTTTCTTTTAACTTAGCAAGCGTCCTTATAATAAAAAGTTCGTGGTAAAAATTGGATTTTAAAATTTTTACGTTTGGTCTTCTTCCGCCGATTCCGGAAAAAGTTTTACTGTTTCCCTTAACGAGAAAAAATTCAAAATTAGGATTATTCTTATCGTTTCTCGGCATATTATACTTTCCTATTTCAAGATAGCCTGAGTTTTTCAAAATATTAAGTCTGTCCCTGAACGTGCTTTTTGAACAAGGAAAAAAATTCTTAGTAAGCATATAAAGCGCATCGAAATCGGCATAACCGTAAATTGATAAAAACTCAAAAATAGCGATATCCCTTTCTGTGAATTTGATTTTTTGACTTTTTTTCATTTGCCTGTAATATCATTATTTTTTTTATTTAGTTCTTCCAATACCTCGGCAATTCTTTGCGTATTTTTTGCAGTTATATAATTACTAAACAATGATTTGCCGACGAAACCCATATTGTCAAACTCTTTATCTACAAAGCTTTTTTTGTTTTCTTTATCTTCATTGTGATAGTTAGGATTATATAGCGCTTTCAATATTGCAGCAAACGCAAGTATAGCAAATAAAATAACCAAAATAAAAATAATAGAAGTTAGCATTTTTGTTCTCCTTTAAATTTTAAAAATGTCATTTTTTAAATTATACCATAAAAACATAAAACACCAGTTACGGAGTCGGAATACCATTGTTATTCGGCGGCTCGTATCCCGTGCCTGAAGCGCCGTTGTCCTTAACCGTCGTAGAAGGCGAAACGGAAGTATTGCTTCCCTGATTACCGGAAGGACTGCCGCTCGTAAACGGACTGCTTCCCGAATTACTGCCGCTTACGTTTTCTCTCGGCGGCTCGTATCCCGTGCCTGAAGCGCCGTTGTCCTTAACCGTCGCAGAAGGCGTGCCGGAAGTATTGCTTCCCTGATTACCGGAAGGACTGCCGCTCGTAAACGGACTGCTTCCCGAATTACTGCCGCTTACGTTTTCTCTCGGCGGCTCGTATCCCGTGCCTGAAGCGCCGTTGTCCTTAACCGTCGCAGAAGGCG
>JAJYYS010000135.1:0-1839 GCA_021800745.1 bacterium | reverse complement strand
TGTCCTTAACCGTCGCAGAAGGCGTGCCGGAAGTATTGCTTCCCTGATTACCGGAAGGACTGCCGCTCGTAAACGGACTGCTTCCCGAATTACTGCCGCTTACGTTTTCTCTCGGCGGCTCGTATCCTGTGCCTGGCGTGTACGTACTTAATTCCGCCGCTGTAGGTCTTCCTTTAAACTCAATAGAACCTACGTGCAAATTATAACCGCTATTAGAACCACCATACGTAAATATATCGTAAATTGGACGCCCAATCAATCCGCCGGTCGTAGTGTATGGATTTATGCCGCCTGTTCCTGTTCCTACGGCGCCTATGCTCGGCAATGGAGAATTATAAGCATTACTAGCCGCCTTATTTAAATTGTTATACGAACCGCCGTTATTATTAAAATTGCCGTTAATTACGCTTTTAGCATTTTTTACCTGACCAGATATATTTTCGGGTACTGAAGATACCGTTTTTTTAATGGCTGTTTTACCCGTGCCTATACCCGCCATTACTCCCGGAATCATTGCGCTTTTATCGCCAAAATTTGCCATTTGCTGCAATACGGGAGACATAGTAGATAGATGCTTGGAAGCGGTGTTGAATTTTGAAAACTGTCCTACAAAACTGGACAAACCGCCTCCGCCGGTATGCGTTGCGTTTAAAAATGCCGGTACTACGCCTCCGGTAACTCCCATGGTTCCAGTCTGTACCTCTCCGAGTTCCTGTTTTAAATCTTTAATTCTGGATTCGGTTTGTTCTAATCTATTAACTTGGCTTAATTCATGCCTTGCATCGTTACTAATACCGGCAATATGTTTGCTCGCTATAGTGGCTAAATCTTGATGTAGTGTACCTGTATTCCTTGCAACTCCGAAAGACGTTGCCGTCGTATGGGCAGAATTAACGGAATGGCCGCTCATTGTGCTCATGCCGGCACCAGTTCCATAAAATTTAACACCAACGGTGGCTTTTTTGTCAACAGTACTATTATGCGCAACAGTTTCATTATGTCCGTTCTTTGTAGAATTAAAAACCTTAACCGTTTGTATATGTCCTGAAGTTGAAGTATTGCCATGAGAAGCCTCATATTTATCGTATCTGTTTATAATGCTGTCGGAAGCCTTAGTAATGGACTGAGAACGGCTATTTAATTCTTTTTCTTCGTGCGTTAAGTTAGTTTTAATATCTGATTCTAAAGCCTTTTTTTCGTTAGCGCTCATATTACCAGAAACGTTCGTAAAACCCCACTGTCCGTTAGAACCTTTTTCCAATGTAGCGGTAGCGCCGTTACCAGCTTGAACGGCAGCATATTCATGCCCTCCGCTTTCATATGTATTTACTTTCATACCGTCTATTATCTGTTCTCCCGTTTTTGCACCGTGTTCGTTGGTAAAATTACGCGCCTGATAACCGGTATTTTGAACATTTGTAACGTTAGTCGCATTAGCAAGATAATTGTTATCCTTAATCTGCCCTGCCGTCATATTGCCCAATCCGGCCTCCGCCCCCCTAACCGAAGCGTTTTTAGATATTGCGCTGTCCATTCCGCCGACTACGCTTGTAACGGCGTAACTTGAGCCGCTTGCTATCATATAGGCGACCATAGGGACTGACCAAGAGAAATAACCCATCCAGGACAAAGACTCTGCAAGAAAAGCGTTTACGGTTCCGCTTCCCGAAACCGAATAACCAAGTCCGGCTATAGGCAAATATTTTGCTTGAATTATAAGCTGCGTTATATAATTAAATATTGCGGTCAAAGACGGCCAAATCGTTATCATAATCATAAGCTGAAATAAGAGCTTAAGGTATGACACGCCCATGTGCGTTAAAATAAGAATAAAAATAA
>JAJYYS010000016.1 GCA_021800745.1 bacterium | reverse complement strand
ACCGCATGTTTTAGACCAAGTGATTTTACGGCGTAAACCACCTTTTGAGGCTCGGAAATATCTGCGGCTGAATATTCGGACAACGGCTCCGAACTGCCGTCATGCTGAAAATCGGCATAATCTATATTGCAAAAAGGGCACTTTCTGGTGCATTTATCGCCGAGAAGCAAAAAAGTTGCGGTTTTATTAGAAAAGCACAAGTTAAGATTAGGGCATCTTGCAGACGAACAAACCGTATTAAGTTCTTTTTCCTTAATAATTCTCGAAGTCTCGAAAATATCTTTTCTGGACTTGATTTTTAAAATCTCGTTTTTTAAATATCCGGGAAGCCTTTCGTTCATCTATTAATTTTATAATTAATCTACTGAGAATTATTATATTATTGTTTATACCATAATATTCATATAAATTTCAATAGACAAATTAAAAGTTGACAACATCTGATACTTTTATTTTATAATATTTAATTATAGTTTAATATATAAAAAATTATAAAAGGGATATTAAATGCAATACGACGATAATTATTTTATGAATTTAGCTTTGGAAGAGGCTAATAAAGCGGCAAATGCGGATGAAGTGCCGGTTGGAGCAGTTATCGTGAACGGCGGAGGCGAAATAATTTCTTCCGCTTTTAATACGGTAGAAAAAGACGTCTCCTGTATTATGCACGCCGAAATTAAGGCGATTTTAAATGCCCAGAAACAGCTTGAAAACTGGAGACTCGATGAATGCTCCCTATACGTTACTCTCGAACCATGCATAATGTGCTGCGGGGCAATTCTTTTATCGAGGATATCAAAAGTGGTTTACGGAACCATAGACCCCAAAGGCGGTTCGGCTTCAACTATTTTAAACGGTAAAATTGAGGTTATTTCCGGTATTATGGAAGAGAAATCGTCCTTATTGCTTAAATCGTTTTTTAAATCAAAAAGAGGGCAAAGAAGATATTAAGAAAGATTCTGAACAAAAAAGGGGTCAGATTTAAAATCTGACCCCTTTTTTATCTTTATTGTTTGTTCTTTTAATCTTAATTAATCAACTCCAGAGCAATAACACTATCGGAATAATTAAAATCGTGAAAATATTGACGACTTTAATCATCGGGTTAATCGCCGGACCGGCCGTGTCTTTATAAGGGTCGCCGACCGTGTCGCCTGTTACTGCCGCCTTATGGGCTTCACTGCCTTTGCGATATGTTTGCCCTTCGTATTCAAAGCCTTTTTCGATAAGCTTCTTGGCATTATCCCATGCCGCTCCGCCGCTTGTCATAGAAATAGCGACAAAAAGTCCCGATATAATAGTTCCCAATAAAATGCCGCCTAAAACCTGAGGCCCCATGGTCAAACCGAAAACTA
The DNA here is from genome assembly GCA_021800745.1 of bacterium. The sequence continues at coordinate 15,772 of JAJYYS010000016.1, read as the reverse complement.
TCGGACCTGCGATCGGTATGAAAGCCGGCAATATCATTTCTCTCAATGACGACTTCGTAACTATATCTACGCATTTGCCGTATTCAGGCTTGCCCGTTCCTTCCATAATACCGGGGATTTCTTTAAACTGTCTTCTAACCTCTACGACTATGTCGCCCGCGGCTTTACCGACTGATTTCATTGCAAGGGAAGCAAAAATATAAGGAAGCATCGCTCCTAAGAATAGTCCGATAAGAACATTAGGCTGGGCTATGGAAAAAGATATATCCGGAATACCTACTTTAATTAAATGGGAATATTCTCCAAAAAGAACTATGGCCGCAAGAGCCGCCGAGCCTATGGCATATCCTTTTGTCACCGCTTTTGTAGTATTGCCGACCGCATCTAAAGCATCGGTGGTCTCCCTAACGTCCGCAGGAAGCTCGCTCATTTCGGCTATGCCACCCGCATTATCTGTAATCGGACCAAAAGAATCTACGGCTATTACCATACCCGCCATAGAAAGCATGCTGGAAGCCGCAACCGCCACGCCGTAAAAACCTGCGAAATGATACGAAATCAAAATACCTAAAGCGATTGCGATAACGGGAAGAGCCGTTGACATCTGTCCTACGGCAAGTCCTGCTATAATATTTGTTCCGTGACCGGTAGTTGATGCCCTGGCAATAGATTTTACCGGCGAAAAACTTGTCGAGGTGAAATAGTCCGTAATGACTATTATAAGTCCGGTCAAAACCAAACCTACGAGTGCGGCATAATAATAATCCATTGCCGAATAATCGCCGACGCCGTTCATAAAACGCATCGTGAAAAAATAATATACCACGGCGGAAATTATCCCTGTTGCAAATAACCCTTTATATAATCCCTGCATAATTTTTTCTTTTGTGGGGGCGCTTACGAAAAAGACGCCTGCTATCGAAGTAAATACCGCTATGCCGCCCAGTAAAAGCGGATAAAGTATCGCCTTCATTAATGCGGTTTCGCCGTAACCGTGGCCTCTAAAAGCGGAATAAGCCAATAGTATAGAAGCTATTATCGTTACCGAAAAGGTCTCGAATACGTCTGCCGCCATACCTGCGCAATCCCCGACGTTGTCTCCAACCTGGTCGGCTATAACGGCAGGGTTTCTGGGGTCGTCTTCGGGAATACCCGCTTCGACTTTTCCGACTAAATCCGCTCCGACATCCGCGGCTTTAGTATATATTCCTCCGCCGAGCCTAGCAAAAACGGATATAAGACTGCACCCAAAAGCAAAACCTATCAATGAATTTATAACTCCGCCTAAACCGCCTACCGAATGACCTATAAGCATAAATACGGATATGCCTAAAACGCCTAAGCCGAGAACCATTAAACCGGTAACCGAACCGCCTTTAAACGCAAACTTTAATGCGGGTTTGACTCCTTTATGCGCTATCTGCGCGGTTCTGATATTTGCCCTTACGGCGTTAAACATTCCGAGATAGCCGGCTAAAGCCGATAAAATTGCCCCAAGTAAAAAACCTGATGCCGTTAAAATTCCAAACTGCGGTATCCAAATACCGCCGATAAGTATTAAAGCAAAAATAATAATTCCTACGATAGCAACGGTTCTATACTGCCTGTTAAGAAAAGCCGTTGCGCCTTCCTGGATAGCTTTTGCGATCTGCTTCATTTTCTCGGAACCTTCGTCGTGCTTAAGCGCCCATATCGTTACCGCTATACTGTAAATAACGGCGATGAGACCGGCGATGATTCCAAAAATCATAGCTTTGTCAAAGACATTCATGTCCAAAAACCCCCTGATTAAATTTTAATGAAATTAAATTTAACAAATATGCTAAATATCAACTAATTTCAGCGTTGTTTTTATTAAGGCTTTTAGCTTTTTCTTTTAAATTTGCAAAATAAATTGCTACGGGTCTGTATGCCAAATGCGACCATTTGGAAAAAGGAACCTCTATGACTAACATGGGGAATAAAATCATCAAATGAACCAGATATATATAAAATATGTAAGGAACCGAAATTTTATATACGATAGCAGCGCGAAGAATAATTCCGCTGACGCCTGTCAAGAATAAAAGTATTACGAACATCCAGTCCGTATGATGCGAGAATTTGCTCCTTTCTATTTTTTTGGTAAGTCTTTTAATCACAAAATAAACTGTACCGAATATAAGTCCTATGCTGGCAAAATAATCGAATAAAATTATGTGAAGATAGGGAAGACTGTTTTCTGCCTGAAACCAGTCCAAAAAGAAAACAATCCCGACAAATAATACCACATAGCTTATCATAAGAAAAAGATGCGTCAGCCAGAAGTTATATTTTCCCGTAGAAAGTTTTTTAGAAGAAGATTCTTCCGAATCGTCGCATTTTGCGTATCTGTACTGCGTAAAAAAATTAAACATTAACGACCAGCCCTCGGTAAAATAAAGTTTTAAAGGAATTTTAACGCTGTCGTCGCTTAAAACGGTTTTCCTGAACATATTATATATAAACGACGTGAGCATAACACCCAGAAATACCGTAATAGGCCAGTCAAAAAAATAATCGATTTTATCGGGAGATACCGCCTGTTCCAGAGTAGCGCCCGCCGCAGGATGTAATCCGAAAAGAACCGCCCATTCTATTAATACCCCGAGCGCAACTATTAATATAGCGATATATTCCGCATACTTAGACTTATATAAAATCTTGGAAATCCCCGTCCAATCATATGCGCTTATTAAAAAGCGGCGAAGCGACATCATTAGTTCTCCCGGTTCCGCTTTTCTTGGACAGTTTTTGGAACATTCGCCGCAATAATAGCATAACCATGGGTCTAAATCGCCCACTAACTGCTCTTTCATTCCCCATCCCGCCATTATCATTTCCTTTCTAGGGAACGGACTGTCTTCGGTAGATAACGGACATACCGCCGAACAAGTTCCGCACTGGAAACATTTTTTAAAATTGCTTTCGCCCACTTCTTTTATATATTTGACCAACTCGTTGTCGGTCTTTACTACGGTATTTTTCAAAATAACCCCCTTCTTAAAAACCTTTATATGGATTTGGTCCAAGCGATTTAATTTTACTGACGAAATCTTCCACTATTTCCGGCAGTTTCATATAGTCGGTGAATTCAAGCTGAATCTGCCTTATTCTTTCTTCCTCCAGAACAAGCCTTGTCAATGTTTCCTTAAGATTGCCCATTCTATACGAGGCAAGCTCCGAACCTTTTACGAAATGGCACTGGTAGTCGTCGCCGAATTTACATCCCAGCAAGAGTATTCCGTCTATGCCCTTCGAGAGAGCGTCGGTGTACCACACATTATTTATGGAACCGAGACATCTTACCGGTATCACTCTTATATTTGACGATAAATTCATTTTATTCAGGCCTAATATGTCAAGCGCCGGATATGCGTCGTTTTCGCATGCAAAAACGAGTATCCTATAGTTCTCATCCGTAGGATCTTCGGGAATATAAAGGCTTTTTATCATAGAAGCGCCGATATCTGGCGAATAGTTTTTGAAAGATATAATCCTTACCGGACATGCTCCCATGCAAACCCCGCATCTTCTGCATCTTTCCGGATTATACTTAGGCGTTCCTTTTTCGTCTTCGTCTATCGCGCCGAAAGGACATTCCTCCGTGCATCTTTTGCACTGCGTGCACCTCGGAAGGTCAAAAAAGGGATACGTCGTATCGTTAGAGCGTGGATGAACCGCCTTGCCCTTGGAAGTCTGCTCTACGCACTGCACCGCTTTTAAAACGGCTCCTTTTGCATCGTCCACCGAAAAAACGGTATCTAAGGGCATCCTCACGGAACCCGCGGGATATATTCCCGTTCTTCTCGATTCGTAAGGAAAGCATATAAAATTAGAATCGGGGAATCCGTAAGCCAGATCCGGCATTTCTTTTCCCTGTCTGTATGTAAGATTTAATAATCCGCTTTTAGCGACTTGAGCGGTTGAAACAGGAATTGAAGGCGGACAGGACGCTCCGCTTGCCGACGGAGGATTGCCGACCGTTAAATTTACATCCTGACTGTATTCAACGTCTCCGGAATTTGGAACCATTCCCGATGCAAGCACCAGCATTTCGACGTTTAAATCTATATCGCCGCCAAACAGAGTATCTTTTACCTTTAAATCGATAATATTATTTCCTTTGTCGTAAGAAACGTCGGAAACAACGCCTTTGACCATAAAAATTCCTTCATCGTCCTGCATTTTTCTGTAAAAATTTTCGTATTCGCCGGGCGTTCTTATGTCTTTATATATTATGTAAACATTTGTATCCGGATTGTTTTTTCTTATTAATGCGGCTTCTTTAAGGGACGACATGCAGCATACCGTAGAACAATACGGCAGATGATTCTCGTCTCTTGAACCGGCGCACTGAATAAATGCAATAGATTTTACGGCATTGCCGTTAGATTTTCTTTTTACGGTAAAACTTTCAGATTTGCCGTTCTCGGAAAGTTCGGAATATAATTCTTCAAGCTCGATATTCGTTAATATATCCGAAGTTAAACCGTAGCCTAAATAATCTAATTTTTTTGCTTCGTAAGGCTTCCAACCCGTTGCTACGACAATAGAACCTATGGTTTCGGATACGGCGGCTTCCGCGGTATTGCCTTCGACAGACGGTTCTATTTCTACGTTAAATTTTCCGGGAGCTCCTGATACCGACTTGATTTTTGAATTTTTATAAATTTTAATTTTTTTAGAATTTTCTACTTGGCTTATAAGTTCGTCGAGTCCTTCTTTTATCCAGATATTCTTATCGAATGGGGGTTTGGTTTCCCATTTTTTATATTTTGAATACGGAAACCCGCCAAGATTAGATTTTTTCTCGACCAGCACAACGTCGTAACCGGCTTTTGCCGAATTTATAGCGGCATTAAGCCCCGTAACTCCGCCCCCTACGACAAGAACGGTTTTATTCAAGTCCTGAATAAGCGGTTCGGGAAAGGCTGATTTTTTAGCTCTGACGGCGCCCATATTTATATAATCTTCCGCAAGAAGCTGAGTATTGTTATCGTTAGGAGGGCTTATCCAGATTACATGCTCTCTGAGATTGACTCTTTCGGTATGAATAGTCAGCGGGTCGAAATTGAAAACATCCTGCTTGGCGCGCATTGAACAGGCGGCTATTACTAATTTATTTATCTTTTTTTCGGAAATATCGTTTTTTATGAGATTTACGCCTTCCGGTCCGCAAAGAAATTCATGGCTCATACATACGACAGGCTTATTGGAATCTTTTGCCGTATTGACTAATCTTTCCACGTTCAGGCTTTTCCCTATATCGCACCCGGAACATATATAAATCCCTAAATTATTATCCATTTTCACTCCTATTCTAAATATATCTTTTTCTTTATCTTTTTTATAATTTTGCGTTATGCTGGATTACGGAAAGCGCCGCGGATGTTGCCGATTGACCGGACATATAAACGTCTAAAGGAAACTTCGCGACTCCGGCGGAAAAAATACCGCCCTCATAGTTTTCATTAAATATAAAACCGTTTTCGTCTATATCTATTTTTATATCGCCGTCTATTTTGATTCCGCTTAAGTCGTCTTTAATATTTGGACGCATACCTGCCGCAAGAACTACCATTTCAGCCCTGAATTTAATCTTTTTGCCTGAAAGCATATCTTCGACATCTAATAGAAGGTCGCCTGTAGCATGGTCTTCCGATATTTTTCCTACGATGCCTTTATTAAATTTAATATTTTTGTCGCTTTCGGCTTTATTGAGGAAATTTTCATATCTTCCCGGGGTTCTTAAATCTATATAAAAAATAGTCGGAGAAGATGCGGGATTTTTTTCCCTTAAATAAAGAGCCTGTTTTAAGGATGCCATACAGCATATCGCCGAACAATAAGGAAGATGATTTTCGTTCCTGGATCCCGCGCACTGAATAAATGCAACGTTGGTTACTTCTTTATTATCTGACGGTCTCAAAATTTTGCCGCTCGTAGGACCGTTATCGGCGGCAAGCCTTTCCATCATTACATTGGTGATAACGTTCTTAAACTTTCCAAATCCTAAGTTTTCTAATTTTTCAACGGCATAAGGTTTCCAACCGGTCGCAAAAATAATATCCGCAACCTTTAATTCTATTATATTTTCTTGAGCGTTAAGATTAATTGCATCATATTTACAGGCTGACTCGCATTTTTTACATGCCGAAAACTTGCAATAATTTTCATCTACCGTATATTTCAGCGGAAATGTAGATATGGCAGGCATATATATGGCTTTTGTCGTATCCATATCATAGTTAAAATCGTTCGGTCTGTCTTCGGGGCATACTTTGGCACATTCCCCGCAAACAGTGCAGTTATCATTTATATATTGAGGTTTTTGACGAATTTTAACTTTGTATCCCGTTCCGTCTTTTTCTTTATTTATTTCTTCTACGACGGACGAAACTAAAAATTTTATATTATCCTCGGTAGAGGACTTTATCCTCTTAGTATTTATTTCAAATCCGCAGAACGGCGGACATAGTTTTGGAAAATACTTATACATCTGGAGAACTCTGCCGCCTATATACGATTTTTTTTCTACTATATATACTTTTTTATCGACGGCTTCGGTAATTTCAAGCGCGGCAGAAACGCCGCTATGTCCGCCGCCTATTATAAGTACGGGATTTTCATTATTTAACTCACTCAACTTTAAATCTCCATTGCTAAGTTTTTAATTAATATAAAATAAGACGAATACTTTTATTAAACCGGCATAGATATTGAAACCCCTCCTCATAATAGAGGAGGGGCAATGCATAATTTTATTAATTGTTACAGATAAACCTTCAATCTTTATTAGTTCTTCGGAACTAATTCGATATAGGGTTTTTTGAACAATTCCGGCTGACCGGTCGCTTTATTTAGTTTCGAATTAACGAATAACTTCCAGTTCTGCTCGTCAAGATTCGGATGGTCTGTTCTGTAATAGAAACCAGGGTACCTTGTTTCTTCTCTGAACAATACGTGTCTTAAATGAAGTTCTCCGACTATCGACCTATGGTAATTTTCCCATGCTCTCATTAATTCATGCAGGTTTGATGCCGCAAGTTTAGAAGCATCTTCTTTTAATCTGTTTAAAAGATCTAAGCCTCTTAAAAGATTAGCTTCGCTTGTCCTGTAGAATGTTGAAGTTCCGGCAACATATTCATCCATAAGCTTATTTAATCTGAATAAATAAAGCCTCGGTCTGATATAGTTCGGATTTACGTTAGGTTCGGTCGAATAACCTTTGAACTTTTCAAACGTAATCATCGGACCGTATATTTTTTCGGCTAGGGTTTTATTGTCGGTATGGACCGTCGGCGTATAGCCCGAGTCGTCAAGCACGAACCTTACGGCAGATTTTGCGGCAATTCTTCCCTCGACGTATGAACCGGAAGAGAATTTATGGCCTGATGCTCCGACGCCGTCTCCGCCGGTGAAAAGACCGTTTACGGTCGTCATACGGTTATATCCCCACTGATATTCCTTAGGGGCTATATCCTCAGGTCCGGAAACCCACATTCCGCAGGCGCCGGAATGAGAACCCAAGAAATAAGGCTCAGTCGGCATAACTTCTGAATTTGTTTCCGCCGGATCTATATCCATTGCCGCCCATAATCCAGCCTGCGCAACAGTCATATCAAGGAAATCTTCCCAAGCATCGGCTTCGAGGGATTTCTTTCTCTTTTCGGGAAGAGTCTCAAACAGCGTTTTAATTGCGCCGGATGTATTCATATAGAAAGGACCGTTTCCTTCCATCCAGTCTTTTAACATAACGTGGTTCCAGAGACATGTCGCGGGAACTTTTGCTAAACCGTAAGGCGCATAATCCTTCAACATATGTCCCCATTTCTGCATATAGTCTTCGCCGTGCGCATTTAAAACTCTGGATTTAAACAGCGTAAACCATGCTCCAACGGGACCGTATCCGTCTTTAAATCTGTTAGGAACAAATCTGTTTTCCATCGTGGTCATTTCCGCTCCGGCTTGATAGCCCATAGCATATGTAGAACCGGCATTCCATATTGCGTACCATGTTCTTCCCATGCCCTCCGCCTGAGACCTCGGCCTGAAAACGTTAACCGTTCCTCCGCAAGCCATAATTACCGACTTTGCTTTAAATATATAAATCTTCGCTTCTCTTAAGCTGAAACCGATTGCTCCCGCAACTCTGTTTTCATGCTTTTCGTCCATAAGAAGCTCGGTTATAAATACTCTTTCCAATATGTTTTCTTCGCCGAGAGCTTTTCTCGCTGCTTCGGCAACCAATACTTTATATGATTCGCCGTGAATCATTATCTGCCATCTGCCGGCTCTGAGCGGTCTTGCGCCTTCGGCGATAGACCTTGTATCTTCTTCGTCTTCTTTGAATATCGGAAGTCCGAATTTTTCGAAAAGCTGGACGGTCGAATCTACATGTCTGCCGGTATCGTAAATAAGGTCTTCTCTTACTATACCCATAAGGTCGTTAGCAACGTGCTTAACGTAATCTTCCGGAGTATTGTCTCCAAGATAAGTATTAATAGCGGATAATCCCATTGCGACGGCGCCGCTTCTTTCTATAGAAGCTTTTTCAACCATCGTTATTTTCATATCTTTAGGCGCCCATTTTTTTATTTCAAATGCGGCTCCGCATCCTACCATACCGCCGCCGACGATTAAAATATCGGTATTGATCTCTTCTATGGTATAGTTGTTTAAAACATCGGCGCTCGTCATTGAACCTTTCATTTCGGTAGTACAATTCTCAGCCATACAATTTATCCTCGCAATTTTTAAATTATTTTAATTAAAATAAACAAACTTCTATCGGATCAACCGGTTATTTCTTCGGCGCTATAAGCTCTATTCCGAGTTCATCGCATAAACGTTCATCTTTCAAATTTCCCTGATTAACCTCGGCAATTCCCTGATACGGGTCGATACCTCCTTCAGGGGTTGTTCTGATAGGAAACTTAAATCTTTTAATCTTTCCGTTTCTAAATTTGACCGTCCACATAATAGAATCGGAACCGCGCATAGGAATAACCGAAGAACCTAGGGGCGCAAAATCCTGATACGCTCTAACCTCTATAGCGGATTGAGGACAAATTTTAACACAGCTGTAACACTCCCAGCACTGGTCGGGCTCCTGATTGTAAGCCTTCATAACGTCCTTGTTGAGGACCATAAGGTCGTTGGGGCAGATATACTGGCAAGCAGTCTTATCCCTTCCTTTACAACCGTCGCACTTTTCCGTAATTACAAAACTTGGCATTTTCATACCTCCTTAATTGGTATATTATTTTTATATATAAAACGATATATTATCCGCTCCGCAAGCGGGATAATATAAATTGAATCAGGTTTAATTAAAAATCAAATCTCTCCTTTAGCCGCTTTATGAAGTTTTACTTCAACTTTATCGTTTTGAGAAAGAGAAGCGTAATAGTCCTTTAATATCGATAGGACCTCCGGTCTTGAAAAATGGTCCGGTACTTCCTGTCCTTCGGACAACAATTTTCTTAACATCGTGCCGCTTAATGTAAGCCTGTCTTCCTTAGGATGCGGACATGTTCTGGTAGATGCCATGCCGTCGCACTTATGACAGTAAAATGTCAAGTCCATTTTTAAAGGCTTTAATTCAAGGGCGTTTTTGGGAATTTCGTCAAATATTTTATGGGCATCGAAAGGTCCGTAATAGTCGCCCACGCCGGCATGGTCTCTTCCTACGATAAGGTGGGAACATCCGTAGTTTTGCCTGAAAACGGCGTGAAGAAGGGCTTCCCTCGGTCCGGCATATCTCATTTCCATAGGATAGCCTGCCTGCACAATAGTATTTTTAACAAAATAATTATCCATTAGCGTATTGATAGCAACGGCTCTGACGCTGGCGGGTATATCGCCGGGTTTTAATTTGCCGACGAGCTGGTGAATCAGGACGCCGTCGGTAGTTTCTATGGCAACCTTTGCAAGATATTCGTGGGAACGGTGCATAGGATTTCTTGTTTGAAACGCCGCGACCGTATTCCAGCCTTTTTCCTCAAATATTTTTCTAACCTCTGCCGGACGCATATATATTTCCTTGAACTCTACCGGATAAGTACTCTCGCTTAAAACTACAACCTTGCCCGCAATATTTACGTCGCCCTGAGCCATAACCTTTTGAACTCCCGGGTGCTCCATATCGGTTGTCTTAAATACCTTTTGGCACTCATGCGCCTTGTCTATCGAATATTTTTCTGATACGGTAATTATTCCTATAATTTCGGAAGTTTCGAAATCTACAAGCGCAACTTCCTCTCCGATTTTAATTTCGTCCGCTATTTCCCTTGTGGCAGAAAGCGTAATCGGAATAGGCCAGAACGTTCCGTCTTCCATTGTATAGTTATCTACGACGCCCTGCCAATCTTTCTTGCCCATAAATCCTTCAAGCGGCGTGAATGCGCCTATACCCATCATTATTAAATCCGATGTTTCTCTCGAAGTCATCGGTAATTTTTTAAGATTTTTTGCCTTTTCTTTTGCCCCCTTAAGTTCGTTGCCGGACAAAAGCAGAGGTTTTAATTTTTTCTCTTTACCGTGCGGATTTACTAATGCCATATTGTCCCTCCAGGTAGTTTTAGCAAGATATTCACGATAAATTATTCTTGCTATTCTTAGGATTTTAATTTAATTCTATATATTTAATATTATTTGCTCAAAATGTCAACAACTATTTTTTGGTAGCAAAATTATTTTTTTTAACGTGTTGAAGGAATGAGCGGACCGGAAATTTTTAAGGCTTACAACTTATACATAAATTAAGACCAAGTCATAGGATTATGCTCTACGACTTTTTCTACAAATCCCTTATAATCGATAACCTTTATGTTTTCCACTAATTCGTTTTCTTGTATTCCTCTGGCTTTAATGTCTGCCAGAAGACAGTAAACGCTATTTTTTTGGGTCAAATTTCTCAATAACGCCTCAAATTTGCCGCCTTTTTTAGCGGCATATACGCCGTCCTCTACCAATAGAACCACATCGTCGTTTTGACCTATATAGTTTACGGCATCATTAAGAGCTGAGGATTCATAGGGCGACTTTTTAATTATATGCAGCAATTTTATTCTCCTCCTTTATTAATTCGTATATTTTGACTTTTAATTTAAAAAGGTAACAATGCTTTCATTTCGTTCATTTTTTGTTTTAATGAATTTCTATCGACAATTTCAACTTCAGTCATTAAATCGTCGCCGCTTAAACCTCTTTCTTCAAGAGACTCTTTTTCGACATAAATATGCGAAATCTCGAAATCGTCAATTAAAATAGGATACGCCATAGAAAAATTTTTCTTCCCGAGCAAAGCCGTATCCTGCCCTTTTTTTAACGAAAAAACTCCGTCTCCTACAAAGCTGACGCTTATATCCTGCTCGTATGCCCCGAACATAACCATCGCCTCTATTGCTTCCTGCTCATAGACTGTTCCGTAAGGAGCGGTTCTGCAAACAAACATTACCTTAGTTTTTTCCTGTTCCGACATTTTATTTACTCCCTCAACAAATAATATTTTAATTAAATTTAATCAAAAAGTTACCATCCTGTCAGACGTTATACAAAGTTCAAGAAGCTGCCCCAGACCGGATATTTCTTCCACTTTGCAAACCGTTTGGTTTACTATCCCTCTTCTTTTTCCGGCCGCAACGCATACTATTAATCTTACGCCCTTGAGCTCAAGATCCGAAAGAAGTTTCATGATATTTCTTTCGTCTCTCGGCGGCTCTAAAGTAGAGCATCTGTTATAGACCCCGTCGTTGTAGAAAAATATGCCCGTTATCTCATGCCCCGATTCCATTGCCGCGACTATAAAATTATATGCGGTATCGATAGCCTGATGCATATAGGGTCCTTCTTTAACAAGAACTCCGAGTTTCATCAATTCCTCCTCTAAAATTAACTAATTAACTTATTAATTGCTTCCTATTTACAATAAAGGTGTCCGATTTTAAATCGGACACCTTTATTGATACATTTTTTGCTTATTTCTTATTTACATTATTATAGCGTTGCTTACGAGCTGATGGATTCCCCCGACCATTTCTTCGTCTAATCCGTAAAGAGGAAATACTTTGGTAAACTGGGTTTTACAGATAGCGCAAATAAGGGCATAATAATTAACGCCGTGATTATCTACCGCTTCCTTTACCGTTTGCATCCTAGGCATCGAACCTGCTATTCTGACGTTCATAACCTCTTCCGTCAAAAGACCGCCGCCCGCTCCACAGCAATATGTATTTTCCTTGGTAGTTCCTTCCCTTAGCTCTACGAAATGGTTAGCGGCCGCTTTAATAAGTTCTCTAGGTATAGTAAACTGACCGCCGGGAACGTCGCCCATCCTCGAGGCTCTTGCTATATTGCACGAGTCATGGAATGTAACCACTTTATCGTCGTTTGCGGACGGGTCTAGTTTAATAACGCCGTCCTTTATAAGACCTAAGGTAAAGTCGCAAATATGAGTAGGCTGTTTATATTTACTGTCAAGGAAATCAAAAGGACCATTCATAGTATTGGAATAATTATAAACGGCTCTCCATGCATGACCGCATTCTCCGACTATTACCCTTTTAACTTTAAGCCTTCTTGCTTCATCCCATATCCTTTTGTTTATTTCTTTGGCATTTTTATAACTTCCTAAAAACATGCCGAAATTTCCGGCTTCGGATGCATATGAAGAAACGGTATAACTTATACCTGCCTTATGAAACACTTTTGCATATCCTTTAAGAGACTCCATATGGGGCATTGCAAAAAAATCCGCCGACGGCGGCACTAATAAAACTTCGGCGCCTTCTACGTCCATAGGTATTTTAACGCCTTTTCCGCCCTCTTCCTCGATTTCTTCCTCCAAGTCGTCAAGGGTATTTCTTAATGCCGCGGGCGGTATCCCGATATTATTACCTGTTTTAAAGACCTTATGAACGACTTCGGTTGCATACTTCTGCCCAAGACCGATCGAATCCATTATCTGCCTTGCCGCCATCGTTATTTCCGCAGTATCGATACCGTAGGGACAATAAAGAGAACACCTCCTGCATTCGGAACACTGGTAAAAATATGTAAACCAGTCCTTCAAAACCTCTTCGGTTAATTCCTGAGAATTTGAAAGATTTTTAAAGAATCCTGCCGGAGTAAAATAATATCTGTAAACCTTTCTCATTAATTCCTGCCTTTGAACGGGCATATTGTTCGGGTCTGCCGTTCCAAGGAAAAACTGGCATTTATCCGTACAAGCGCCGCATCTTACGCAGATATCCATATAATCTCTGACCGCCTTATTATGGTCGAGTATTTCTTTAAAAACTCCCAGCGCTTTTTCTTTCCATCCGTCCTGAAGTTTAAACGGGAACCCTAAGGCTTCCATATCTTCTTTCTGGGCTTCTATCATATGCTCATATGCCGAAGCTCCCGGAACTATTTTAGGGATTGAAATTTTACCGTCCAGAACAGGGACTTTATATTTACTTTTTGGCTTGGCCATACCGTTTATACCTCCGTTTAATTCTTTATAGAATCAAAATTGCAGGTTTATATTATAATATATAATTATTTATATTTTGTTATATTTTATTTAAATAGATATATCTTTTGCGTTAGGCCTGTAATATCTTTCTTCTTCGGGATTATCCGTCATAATTCTTGTCGGCGAAAAGAATATGCCGACGAAATGCATTACTTTGCTGAATGGAATATAGAGTATAAGGAGCATTACAAGGGTGTAATGTATTAAAAAAACCGGATTTGACGGAATATTAGTAAACTGAAACGTTAAAAGTCCGTTCATATATGGGTCAAGCTGATTATCGACGACCGTCAATGCGGCAGGCGTCAGAACGTAATTTAACGATAAGCCCGCTAAACCTATAAGCATTAAAAGGATTAATATTAAATAATCCTGAAACAGGGATATAAACTTAACTCTTTCTATCACGACCCTTCTCATTAATAAAAGAAAAAGGGAAAGCACCATAATAATACCGCAGACTATTCCGATACCGACAAATATATTATACCACCACGGCAGAGGATTGGAATAAATAAAATGCCTCAAAAAGTGCATAAATATCAGGATAAAAAACGAAATATGGAAAAGATATCCGAAAACCCAAGTGGACTTGTTAGATTTAAAAAGGCTTTTAAAGAAAAAAACCTCTCCCAGAATTCTGGCAAACGCGCCGCCTTTAGTTAGCGGAGCAGGCGTAAGAGGAATTTTTACAGGTTGCGGGGTCACAGCATATTGATATATTCTTAAAACCACTCCTATAACAAATATTACCCCGACCGTGTATGTAAATAATAAAAATACTGCCGTTGTTAAATTTAGAGGCGCCATATTTACTCCCCCCTGAATAAATAAATTATATTATTTTAGGGAGAAGAACAAAATTTCTTCTCCCTTTAATTTATAGATACATCAGCCTACTGCAGCTGACAAGCCTTACCGCATTTAACTTAAACGCATCCGGTAGGTTTAGGAAGTCCTGCTATTTTAGCAAGCTGTTTAGCCGGACCTTCTGGAAATAATTCATAGATAAACTTGTTCGCTTCTTTTTTATCAGGTAAATTTTCAAGACTCATAACCTCTTTCGTAAGAGATTTAATGGCGGGAGCAACCTGAAACTGCTGAAAATAATTCCTTATCCATTCGATAAGTTTCCAGTGTTTTTCGGTTAACTCTACGTTTTCAGTTTTTGCCAAAGCTTCTGCGAGACCTTTGTCCCAGTCGCCTAAATTTTGAAGATAACCTTCATCGTCCGTTTGAATCTTTTTTCCGTTATAATCGAGTTCAGCCATTAGTAAAACCTCCTGTAATTTTAATTAATATTGTGAGTTTTATTTAAATTTAAACCATATCTATATATCCGCACGGACAGCTTTCCGCGCATTTTTTGCATCCGTTGCATGTTTCCAAATGAAACTCAAAGTGCAGTCCTTTAGGTAATTTTTTTACGGCGCTTTGAGAGCAGTATTCGAAACAGCTGCCGCAATCGAAACACATACCGCAGCTCATGCATCTTTTTGCCTCCAATATAAGCTCATCAAGACTGAGGTCGTTTAAAATTGCGTCAAAATCTTTAACTCTTGCTAAAGGATCGCGGGACGTTCTTCTCTGCCTCTCAGAGGTTTGGAAATATGCGATATACATATTTTTGCCCTCTCTGTTAACAGCGTCGCCGTATTTTATAATCCTTCTTTCATCTTTAATTACCTGTTCTCCGGTAAATTTTTTATGTATGGCGTACGCCGCATACCTTCCCATGCCGATAGCGTCTGTAACCAATCCGAATTTTAATATATCGCCGCCGGCAAAAATTTTATCTTCGTTAGCCACGAGATAATTATCGTCAACCTTTAAAAACTCGTTGTTCTGATTTTTAGCAAGGTTCTCCATGCCTTTATAATCCGGCTTCTGACCGAACGAGTAAATAAGAGTATCTAATTTTAGCGTAAGCTCCTGACCGCCTTCTATAATTATCGGATGGACCCTGCCGGAAGCGTCTTTTTCGGAGAGTTTCATTTTTTTAAGTTTAACCGCGACGGCCTTACCGTTTTCGGTAATTATTTCATTCAAAGCAAATAAAAACTCGAATTTAATTCCTTCCGCATGTCCTTCTTTGACTTCGGCAGAACCTTTTTCTTTTATTTCCGATACATCGTTTAACGTACCTTTATTATAAATAAAAGTAACATTGGCGCCGAGCCTTTTAGCCACCATTCCTGCGTCCATGGCGCTGTCGCTTCCGATAACCAC
>JAJYYS010000134.1 GCA_021800745.1 bacterium | reverse complement strand
TCATAACGGCAAGCTGAAGGTCCGTAGTTACGAGATTAAGTCCCGCGACTACCTGCGCCAATGCCGATGAAAGGTCGTCGTCGGCATATTTTATTTCCAATTTCGACGAAATATTAAATAACCTGTTTCTCGCAAGAACTAATTCGCCCACAAGATTCATAACGTTATCGAGCCTTTCTATGTCAACCCTGATGGTCGTTTCTTTAATCTCCATCGCCGGAGCCGCAACTGGAGCAGGTTTTTGCGGGGCGGGCGGGGGTTGGACGGGCGGCGCCTGCCGTATCGGCTTAGTAGAAGGCGCAACAGCCGCCGGCGTCTCCGCAACCGCTGAAGGATGTATGATTTCTTCCGCCGATATTTCCAGAATTTCTACAGCCGGTAAATCTTTATTTTTTGAATGTTCATCCTGAGCTTTTTCTTTTCCGGCTTTATGTTCTTCCTCTTCTTTTTCTTTATAAATTTCTTCTAATTCTTCTTTGGAAATAAGGTTGTCTTCAAGAAGTATGTCGCCTAAGCTTCTCGCCTTTTTTTTGCCGGAAGGAGTATTGCCTGCGGCAGGCGAAGCCTGAGCAGGAGCGTTATTTTGCGCTTGAACGCCGGAACCTTCTTTTTTTACTTCTACGGCATCCGCCGCGGAAATAGAAGTCGAAACGGGTTCAGCCGCCGCCGTTCCCTTCCCTTCGGACAAAGCGTTTAATCTCTTAATGAGTTCCGCATTGCCTTCTGGAGGTTCGCCTTCCGATCCGGTTTTCGATACCGTTATTATCATAGACTTAAGAATATCCATGGTCTTAAGCAGATAATCCGTCATTTCCGACGTAAGGCTTATTTCACCCTGCCTTAGCTTATTAAGAATATTTTCGGCGCTGTGCGCAAGTTCTACTATGTTCTGAAAACCAAGAAATCCGGCTGAGCCTTTAACCGTATGAGCCGCTCTGAATATCGTGTTTAATATTTCTTTGTTATCGGGCTGTTTTTCAAGCTCTATGAAATTTTCGTTAAGGCTTTCAAGAAGCTCAAGAGCTTCTTGAATAAAATCGTTGACAATTTCCTGCATAGAATCGTCTATCATTTAATATCACCAGTAAAATGTTAGCGTTTAATCGGGAAAAATCTTTGAAATCTTTTCCTGAAGAACTTCCGCCGTAAAAGGTTTGACTATATAGTTATTTACTCCCGCTTTAACCGCCTCCACGACGTTTTCTTTTTTCGCTTCCGCCGTAACCATTAAAAAAGGCAGGTCCTTAGTGGCTTCGTTCGCCCTTACCATTTTCAGAAGCTCTATGCCGGTCATCTCAGGCATATTCCAGTCCGAAATGACGAAGTCGTAATTTCCGTCGCCGATTTTAGACAGCGCTATTTCGCCGTTTTCAGCTTCGTCTATATTTGTAAAGCCTATCTGCTTTAAAATATTTTTAATAATTCTTCTCATGGTGGAAAAATCGTCCACGACAAGAATTTTCATCGAAAGATCGAACGCCATATTTGATATCCTTTTTTTAAGTGGACAAGGTTAAGTCTGTCCTAATTCTTTTCTATAATAATAAAAATTTATCTTTTTAGCAATATGTTATCATTTTAGCCATAAATATCTTTAATGGCTTTTTTTGCAATTTCTACCATTTCGCTTTCTTTAAACGGCTTTTGCAGGAAAGCGAAGCTGCCCGAAATTTCATTTTTGTCCGGCATGTTGGAAGACATAAGTATTACGGGAATTTTTTTTGTATCCTCGTTTTCCTTAAGATTTTTTAACAGCGTTATTCCGTCCATTTGGGGCATATTCAAATCCGTCACTATTAAATTTATATCGTCTTTTATAGCCTTTTCTAAAGCCTCAAATCCGTCCGAAGCTGTTTTTACCCTAAAACCTACATTTTTAAAAACAATGGTCAAAAATTTTGTAACGACTACGGAGTCTTCCACTATTAATACGGTATAGTTTTTCATAATATTTATCCCCTGCCTATTCCTTTCTATATAACTGCGTTTTGCCGCAATCTGTCATTGCGAGCGTTAGCGAAGCAATCTTTCATTCCTTCCTATATAACGGCGTTTTGCCGAGTCCGACTAATTTAAACAGAGACGTTATGGAATGAAGCGATTCCGAATGCCCTAAAAACAGGTAACCCCCGGTTTTTAGGCTTTCGTATATATTGGTTATAGCCTTCTTTTTAGATTCTGCATCAAAATATATTATAACATTCCTGCATAAAACCACGTCAAATTTATTAAGCTTCTTTACATCTTCGACGTTCATCAGGTTAACGTTATGAAAAGATGTTATTTTTTTAATATCGTCTTTAACGCGGTATGAATCGTCGTCGATTTTATCGAAATATTTTTTTAAAACCGCCGCAGAGGCATTGCGCAATGTGTAGCTGCCGTAAACGCCCTTCTTTGCAGAATCGAGAACCTGCTCGCTTATATCCGAGCCTGCTATTTCAAAGTCGATACCGGAAGACGGAAAATTTTCTTTTATCATAATGCCGATTGTATAAGGCTCTTCGCCGGTAGAACACGCCGAGCTCCATATCCTTATTTTTTTGTAAGCGTTATTGCCGGCCGTCTGCACGACCTGCTTTAAAATATCGACAAACACTTCAAGCTGCGGCATATCCCTGAAAAAACTTGTTTCGTTAGTAGTGACGCTGTTTAACAGCTCCTGCGTTTCCTTGATTTTATCGGGAGAATACTTTAAATAGTTATAATAATCCTCAAAATTAGGCAGGTTCAAAACAGAAAGCCTTTTAGATAGTCTTGTTTCCAGCAAATATTTTTTCTGTCCGCTAAAATATATTCCGGATATCTCGTAAATCAGCTCTTTTAATTTATTAAAGACGTCGTCGGATAAAATTGCGCCGGTATATTCCATGTATATGTGAGGGTAGTTTAATTTTTTATTAATTCCAAAGAAAAATTTTTTATATCTTTATCTTTAGACGAATTATATTTTTTCAGAATAGAATTTGATTTTTCTTTATCCAATATATGCAATGCCCGTAATAGCGCAATTTTAACCATTTTGCTTTTTTCTTTTCGCAAAATGGAAGCAAGTTTGTCAAAACTGCCTTTATCTCCGGACTTCTGGATTAATTCGATTATTTTATATCTGAAAATATCTGAATAATTCCCTGAGTTAAGCGCGTTTAAAAAAACTCCGGGGTTTTCTTCTCCACATGTTAAAAGGGACTCCAGATAATTTAACTTTATTTCTTCGTCGCTTTCTTCGAGCATAAACGCCGTTTCTTCTTTATGTTTAATCAAATCGAAATTTTTAAGCGATTTTGCAAGAAGCCTCTTGAGAAATATGGATTTAATATATTTAAATGCCGTGAGTTTAGCGTATAAATCAGAAATTTCTTTTGCCGTAAATTTTATTTTTTTATTCCCGAGAATTCTCAAAGAATATTCGACGATTTTATCGTTCTTTAAAGAAAGGGCGTCTATAAAAAAATAGATATATTTTTTGCTTTTATTCAGGCTTATAAGATTAGACAAGGTCTCGACGTAAGCGCCTATAACGTCTGGATAATTTTCCTTAAGAAGACTATTAAAAATTTTTTCTTCGTAAGAAACCGCGTTTTTAAAATATCCGAGCAAGCCGACGGCCGATTTTCGGACGTCGCCGTTGCCGTCTTTTATATAGCCGTTAATAACGGCGTCTATTAACGGAGGTTCATAATGGCTGCCGGACAGTTTTTGCGCGTATTTTAAAAGCGAAAGTTTTATTTCCACGAAAAGTTTTTTATCTTTATAAAAATCTAAAAGATTAATTATATCTCTATGAGAAATATCTGATAAAACGTCTATAAGTAAATCCGTTTTATTATTTAAATCGTCGGACGGTTTTAACGATTTTATAAATTCGGTTATAAATTTCGGCCTTGCTATTTTTTTTATTATTTCTTTTATATAGCCGTATT
>JAJYYS010000133.1 GCA_021800745.1 bacterium | reverse complement strand
CCGTTCCTACGACGACAAAGACGGAAATAAAAAATATATAACCGAAATAGTTGCGACTAATATCGTCCTGCTCGGCGCCAAAGGCGGCGGAGGCGGCGCTGAAGCGGCCGATGCCGATTACGGACAGGCATCAAACGATTACGGCTATGCGGGGCAAAACGGCGGCAGTTCCGCAAATGCCGGCGGGGCGTCAAACCAGCCGAACGAGGACGACGATATTCCGTTTTAAAAAATACCTTCTGGCAACATGTAAATATTTAACTCGTAAGCCCTTGAATTTTAAGGGCTTTTTTATTAATAACCATTAATAAAAAATGTAAAGAATTGTTGACAATAATATGGATATGTGATACATTTGATTTATGTCAAGTTTAAGAGATTATACACAGTCTGATTATGCCGTTAAAAGTTTTATTATGGCTGGAGGCGAAAGATATTGTTTGCTCGTTGATTCTAAATCGGGGATGCCTTTATTTTATCCTAATTTATACGTAACTACGCAGGTAAGAAACCGTTCGCTTTCTTATTCCGCTATGGAAAGCGCTTTAGTGGGAATATCAGTATTGCTTCGTTTTATGCTTAAAAGAAACGTATCGTTAGAGGACAGGTTTAAAAAGGGGTTGTTTCTTGATTTAAACGAGATAGATTCATTAAGGGATTACTGCCAGAAAAAGTTCAGAACTTCGGCATTAATAACTGGTTTAACCAAATTTTCTGTAATGAGAGATTATAAACAAGCGAAAAGCAACGCGAAGGTTTCATCCAGGACGGAATATAATCGTTTAACGGTTATTGCAGGTTATATCGAATGGCTGGCAAATTATTTGTCGGAAAGTAATCTCTCAGGCGAGCGGAGAAAGCTAATAGAAAAAATGGTTAAGGCGATTAAGGCGAGAAGGCCAGTTAGAAAAAACCGCAATCAAGAACTAACTGATAAGGGTTTGTCTGAAAAACAACTCGAATTCTTGTTTGAATTGTTCAGGCTCGGGTCTGATATAAATCCTTTTAAGGAAAAATCGGTAAGAACGAGAAATCGCTTGATATTTTTAATGCTTTATTATTTTGGGTTAAGAGGCGGTGAGCTTTTGAATATAAGAATAAAGGATATCGACTTTACAAACGGACAGCTGATAATTGCAAGAAGGGCGGATGAAAAAGACGACCCTAGAACTGACCAGCCTTTGGTAAAAACTCTTGATAGAAGGCTACCTATGAAGGAATCTTTGGTCCAAGAAATTCATGATTACATTTTAAAGGAAAGAAGATACGTTCCAAATGCAAATAAAAACGACTTTTTATTTGTTACCCATAAACAGGGGCCGACTTGCGGACAGCCTATTTCTAAATCCGCATATAATAAAATCATGCGAGTTATTAGAGATGTTTCGCCGGTTTTATACGGTTTTACGGGACATAAATTGCGGCATGTATGGAATGAGAGATTTTCTGATTTAATGGATCAAATGAATACGCCGCCTGATGAAGCGCGACAGGAACAGGTTCGTTCTTATTTAATGGGCTGGAGGGAAGGCTCGGGAACTGCGGCAACTTATAATAAAAGGTTTATAAAGCGGAAATCGGAACAGGTTGCCGTAGAAATGCAAAATGGAAAGCTAAGATTACCTAAAGGGATAACCGATGGAAAATGATAAACAATTTAACATCAAGTTGACTTCCGATAAAAAAATATCAAAGGCAGGCTACGAGTTTTATTTAGATGCCGATTTTTGGCGGTTAGATAAGGATACGGTGGTTTCTTTAAAAACTATAAAGAATTCTCTTAAGATTTCATATGTAGATGGATTTTTAAAAACCCTTTCTTTCTATGCAGAAAATTTTTCAGCCTCATATACGAATAATTTAGCCCAAAAAATTAGGTATATGTTAGTAAAAATGCACACATCTGAAATTAATTCTGAAATGCTTATTGATTATCGTTCAACTCTTACAAAAAATACAGAATGGTATCTTGGAACGATTAGAAGTTTTATAAAAAAATGGCATGAACTTGGATACGATGGCGTGTCAGACGAAGTTATAGATTTGATAGATAATTGGACATTAAAAGGCGCTATTAAGGGTGACGTCGTAAAACGCCTCGATCCTCAAAAAGGTCCTCTGACTGATATTGAACTTCTGGCATTTAATGAAGGTGCCGTTCAAGCATTCGAAAAAAGTCAAATTAATATCTCTGAACTGGCATTGGCTTTAATATCAAGCAACACTGGAAGGAGACAAATTCAAATATCCCATTTAAAAATAAAAGATGTGCTGAAAGGAAAAAACCGAAAGGGGGAAGACATGTATTTACTTAACATTCCTAGAGCCAAGCAGCGCGGAGCAACATTTAGAAGTCAATTTAAACAATTTGCAATCACTAAAGAATTGTGGACTATTTTAAATTTACATATTCAAGCTGTAATAAAAAAGATAGAATTATTATTAAATTTCAATCTTGAGGATTCTGATAGATTTGAATTGCCTTTATTCCCTAATTTTTATCAGTTTCAATCGGAAATGACAATATCTGAATTGAGACAAAAGCTCGCTTTAGACATACTACATATAAAATCCCAAAAGATAAAGGAAATCATCCAAAAAATTGTTTCCGTTGCAAATATTTATTCCGAAAGAACCGGCAAAAAGATGGATATAGTCCCTTATCGCTTCCGATATACTATGGGCACGAGGGCGGCAAGAGAAGGTTTCGGTATAATGGTAATAGCAGAACTTTTAGATCATTCCGATACTCAGAATGCAAGCGTTTATATAGAAAATATACCCGAGTATGCCGAAAGAATCAATAAAAAAGTAGGTCATCTGCTTGCTCCATATGCGCAGGCTTTTGCGGGAGTTTTAGTTAATTCTGAAAAGGACGCCGAGCGGGGAAATGATTTAAACAGCAGGATTAGAAGCGGCGGGGAAGGCATAGGCACATGCGGGAGTTTCGGTTTTTGCGGCGCAAGGGTGCCTATTCCTTGCTATACTTGTATTCACTTTCAGGCATGGGTTGACGGACCGCATCGGAGGGTTTTGGATGAATTGATTGCCGAAAGAGACAGGATAAAAAAAATTACCGGAGATATTGCCGTTGCGGCAATTAACGACCGTACTATACTTGCCGTTATGGAAGTTATCAGGCTTTGCGAAGCCAGAAGGAAGGTACTTAATTAATGGCTGAAATATTTCAATTTGTTCCTTTACGCGAATTAGAAGCGGAAGAAAACTTAAAAAATTTTATTCATAGGTGTAAATACAATTTAAATGTATTCGGTGCCGAATTGGATTGGAACAACTGGAAATGGCCGTGTCAGGCTCACTTTACCAAAATAGGAGTCAATACCAACGGAGCAAAAGAAGCGAATTGTCTTCATCCCGATTTTATGGATTTTGCAAAAGCTTATCTTAGGTATCAACAGGGACATAAGCCGACAAATACAAAAAATGAATTAAAAGCCCTCAGAAGCGTGGAAAAAGCCCTTATCCAAGTTACGGGTAGAGCATTAATTTCGGATTTATCCGTTACGGTATTGGACGAAGCCGCAAATATCGCAAAGCGTTTTTATTCCAAGGGAGCCGCCTATCATGCCGGCCGTGAAATAGAAAAGCTTGCACGATTCGCATCGCAAAATAAATTGATTCCAAATAGCCTTGAAGGGTGGAGAAATCCCATCCCGAGAAAAAAAGATGAAATTCAAACCGGCCAAAAAGCAAAGGAACGGCGCGAAAAGAAACTTCCGTCGGAGGATGTTCTTAATGCAATGGCGGAAATTTTTGCGGGCAATCCTAAAAATCTTAGGGATATTTTTACAAGTTCAGTTTTCGCAATGTTAATGTGCGCGCCTTCGAGAATTACCGAAATACTGGAATTGCCCTGCGACTGCGAAATAGAATTACCTGACAAGAACGGCAAAATACAATATGGCTGGAGATTTTATTCCGGCAAGGGCTTCGGCGGAGATATTA
>JAJYYS010000015.1 GCA_021800745.1 bacterium | reverse complement strand
CTCCTTGAATCTTGAGCCGCCGTTGCCGTTGTTATAATAACGCCGAACGCCGGCCGCTAAATTAATAAATTAGGCTTTTATCTAAACAACTAGATAAATTAGCCACTCTACAAAGTTTAAACTACTGAATAGATAATGTCAAGCTATTTTTTTACCCCTATTTTTTTACTCCGCCGTATTTCCTCTGGCGTAAAATTTCGTATGCGGCAACGGCAAAACTTATCGAAGCGTTTAAAGAATTTACGCCGGTTTCCATGGGGATGCTTAAAATCTTATCGCAATTTTCGGCTGTAAGCCTTCTTAAGCCCTTTCCTTCGGAACCGACCGCGACGGCCAAAGGAACTTTAAAATCCATATCGTATATATTATCGTCAGCGTCTCCGGCAAGGCCGGCTACCCAGATGCCGCGCTTTTTTAAATCGGCTATCGTCCGCGAAATATTAACCACCCTCACGGTATCGACATAAAATAAAGCTCCCTGCGAAACGTAAGCGACGGAGGGCGTTATAAAAACGGAGTTGGACTTCGGCATTATTATGCCGGAAACTCCCGCCCCGCTTGCAGTTCTGATAATAGAGCCGAGATTCTGCGGGTCGGTTATTTCGTCCAAGATTAAATACAGCGGCAAACCGCCATTGCAGTCAGCTTTTTCAAATAAATCTTCGTAATCTTTTTCTATATATTCGACGGAGGCGGCTATACCTTTTATATGGGCTTCTTTGCCGTATTCGTTCATAAAAGCGCCGTCGTTTTTGGCGACGATACCGATGTTTTTTTCTTTGAGAAGCGCAGTAAGGTTTTTATCGATAGCGCCGCTTTTCAATTTTTTTTCGCTTACGAATACAGCGCCGCCTTTCTTTATGTTTCCGGAAAGAACAGCTTCTCTTACTGTATTACCGCCGTAAACATTCAGCCGCATTTTTTTCATATCTGCCTTTCTACATCGGCATGAATATCCGCCAGGGCGTCGGCCGGATTTTCCGCTTCCGTTATCTCTCTTCCTACTACGATATAATCCGCTCCCGCTTTAAATGCCTCCGAAGGCGTCATTATTCTTTTCTGTCCGCCGTTCTGCTCTTTAAGCCCAACCCCAGAGGTTTCTCCGTCTGCCCTTCCGTCCGAAACCGGCGAAACGGAACCGCATTCCGCATTTTTCGTCTTCAACCTTATCCCCGGAGTTACCGTTTTAAAATTCCGCCCCAGTATATTTTTTATCGTAAACGACTCCAGACCGGAGCATACTACCCCGTCCAAGCCTGCAATTTTTGCTAATTTCGCAAGATGCAACGCCAGACCGGACACAATACCGCCGGATTCGCCCCGCTTTTTCTCTTCCATATTGTTATTATAAAAAACCTGTTTTACGTCGGCATCGGACAGACTGGTGAGAACTGTAACGGCAATAACGTCGATATGCCTGCCCGCCGCATATGAAGCCTCTTCGCCGGCGGTTTTTGCCGCTTTCATCATATCTAAGCCTCCCGAAGCGTGGACGTTGATTATATCCGCCCCTAATTTCCCAGCGGATTTAACGGCTTTATAAACGGTATTCGGAATATCGTGATATTTAAGGTCTAAAAATACTTTGCATCCGTAATTTTTTACCAAATTCACGCTTTCCGCTCCACAGGAAGTAAAAAGTTCGAACCCTATTTTATAAAAGTATGCCCTGCCTTCAAGCTTTTCGAGCAGTTCCTTAACCGGCTTTAAATCGCCGTAATCCAGGGCTATTATTATTTTTTCCTTAAAATTTTCCATTATCTTAAAAACTCGCAAAGAGGCACAAATTTATAACCTTCTTTTTTAAGCGCCGATATTTCGCTCATTAACGTTTTAACGGTATCCCGCCTTGGATGGCCTATTACTATGACTCTTTTATATTTTTCGGCAAGAGCCGCCGCAATCTTAATCTGGTTTTCGATATAACCGTCAGCGGGTTTATCGTCTATAAAAACATCCCTCTGCGCCGACGGAATCCCCTGCCGCAATGCGCACCTGTATGCGTAACTGTTATCGTCGGTCAGGCTGTCCAAAAAAAACATATCCTTTTTTTTAAAATCGGATACGGCGTCGCAAATCTTTTTTTCATCGGACGTAAACAGCGACCCTTCATGATTATTAGCTCCGTCTATATACGGAAGCCTGCTTATGTCCGTATATATTTTCCGCTTTATTTCTTTTTTATCCATAGATATAAACAATGCTCCGTCTCCGGGAAAAAGAGCCGTATCTACAGGTTCCATAGGCGTGTGCATAATCGTTTCGTATCCGAGCCTGTGGAGCTTTAAATCTATGCCCTTCGAATACGGCGCGTATGGAAATATCGCAAAAGTAATAGGAGTTTTAAGGGAAAGCAGGCTGTTTATGTAAGACCTGCGGTATCCGACGTCGTCTATATCCAGAGCTATTTTGGGAGACTCTGCATACTCCTTTATAGACGTAAATCCGCTTTCATCCGCTCCTTTTAATATAAATACCGCTTTTAAAAATAATCTGGATTTAAAATAGAAATACAGGCACAGGCAGTTGTTTTTAACGGAGTAAGAATAGTATTTTAAATCGGCTTTGGACGGAACTATAAATTTTTTGAATTCGCCGCCGAAAATATTTTCTATAGGACCGAAACCGCCGTTTTTAGATACCAGAATGTCGTATTTTAAAAAACTTACTCCGATTTTTTTTAATTTATTTTTAAAATTAACGGGCGCTTTAATGTTTAGAACGATACGGCGCTTTATTATATCGGTTTTAGGTATATCTAGTTTTATCAGCGCTTTCTTAAAAAATTTTTTAAAGTTTTCTACAGGATGCCTTTTATAGCCTTTTATTTTTAAAGCCGTTTTAATAAAAAGCTCTTGTTTGCGGTAGCCTATTTTTGAAACGGTTTTAGGAGTTTTAAAATAAACAAATTTATAATAAAGGATGACCGAAAAAATAACTGCGATAACTGCACCGGATATTATTATTATCAAAAGCTTATTTATCTTTTTTTCAGGCAACCTTTTTTACTCCTTTACCCCGATGCTTTTGATATCGCCCCAGCTTTTTAAGAGCTCGTAAGCAAATCTGAACTGGTCGTCTTTCTTGAAATAAACCTTGAATGTCTTATAGCTGCGTTCGTTTTTAAGCCTTTTGTTTTCGGGATTTTGAAAGTGGTGTCTCAAATTGACTTCTCTTAATCTTCTAAGGGGCTTGACGAATATAAAATCTTTCGAGCTGTGTATGTCGAAATTAGGTATGACGCCCGTATCCTGCACCGAAACGCCGTTAGGAAGAAAATAAAAAGCCGTGGTAAGACCCATGCCCGTGCCGTCGGGCAGAGAAAAAACCGTCTGCACCGAACCCTTTCCAAAGGTTCTCGTTCCGACCACCAATGCCCTTTTATGCGCCTGCAGACTCCCCGCGGTTATTTCCGCTGCGCTTGCCGTACCCGCATTTACGAGAACCGCTATGGGATAATTCGGAACTATATGCTGCCCAAGCGCGTAATATTTGACGTCCTGCGATTTTATTCTTCCCTTTGTATAAACTATCACTCCGTCTTTTATGAAATCGCTGCCAACCTTGACGGCTTCGTTTAACAGGCCGCCGGGATTGTTTCTTAAGTCGAGTATAAGCCCTTTGATTCCGTGTTCCTTTAAATTTATTATTTTTAAGGCTTTCAAAAGCTGTGAATTGGTATGATCCTGAAAGCTGGAAATCCTGACGTAGCCGATATGATGCGGAAGTATCATATATTTAACGCTTTTTAATATTATCTTTTCACGCATAAGGCTGAAAATTTTAGGGCGCGCGAACCCTTTGCGCTCTATCAGCAGATTTACCGAAGTTCCTACTTTGCCGTGTAAAAGAGCTACGGCTTTCATTATATTCATATTGTAGGTCGATATATCGCCTATTTTTTCGATGATATCGCCCGCTTTAATTCCGGCTTTAGCGGCCGGAGAACCGTCTATGGGGGCTATAACTATTATGTACCGGTTCTTCGTCGAAATTTTAATGCCTATACCCGTAAATTCTCCTGATGTTTCCGACCTCATCTGCCTGAATTCGCTCGGGGTAAGAAAATACGTGTGAGGGTCGAGAGTGGATACCATACCCTCAATCGCGCCGAATAAGAGTTTTCTGGAAGGTTCCTTTTTAATATAATTATTTTTTATTAAAGTATAAACTTTTGAAAATAATCTTAAATTTTTGAGCGTGCTTCCGCTTAATTTTTCCCTGCTTACCGTATATTCCGGATTTTTTTTGGCTGTTTTGCCCGAAGCTAAGCATGCATCCGGTTTAGCAGTGAGCACCGGAACCGAAAAAACAAAAACTAAAAGGATTGAAATATACCGCAGTCTGCCCATAACTTGCTTACCTCATTATAATAAATTTTATATCGTTTTTTTTGGAACTGCCGTTTAAATTATGAATTAATTTTATAACTTTGCGCCTTAAAAGTCTATTATTTTTATTATGCTTATGCTTATATTTTATTTTTACGGATTTAATATAGTTATTTATTCCGTCTATTAAATCCTCCAGTTTTATTTTTGTGCCGTCAATGCTTTTAACGGCAAGAACCAGAGTGTCTTTTTCTTTTTTTAAATAAGTTTTAAGTTTCAAAAATTTATTTTTGCGATTAACGAGTTTCGATAATTTCGTTTCTTCCTCCCGTAAAAGCGTCTTAAGCTGATAATTTATTATGAAGCCGTCCGTATCGTCCTTAAAGGACAACAGCTTGGCGGAACCATATTCTTTATGTATAATAAAAATTCGGGCAACAATAACTTTGACCAGGAGTCCGTCTTTTTTTATCTTATTTCTTAATTTTTTTATTTTATCTTCGGAATTTTTTATTTTATTTTTTAAATCTTTAATGCCTTTTTCTTCTTTAGAAATTTTGGAAGATAAAAAAGCAAGGTCTCTTTTGTAAAAATAAAGTCTTTTCAATATTGCGGAATATTTTGAACCTGATTTTACGATTTTGGAACTTTGGCTTACGTCAGTAAGTGAGGAGGCGGCGAATGCCTTAAAACAAAATAAGGTTAAAATTAATGCAAGGAAAACGGAGGAATATACTATTGCTTTTTTCATCGGTAAAATTAAATCCCGCTTTTCTATGCCGATTTGTATTAGCATAAAAAAGCGGGCGGAAAATTTTGAATTCTAAAACCTTAGCTGTTTGCTTTAGGCGCTGCCGGAGCTTTCGGGGCTGCGGTTGTTTTAGCTGCCTCTTTTTTAGCGGGAGCTTTGGCCGTAGCAGAAGTCGCTGCAGGGGCTGCAGGCGCAGTTACGGCTGCCGGAGCTTTCGGGGCCGGTTTCGGAGCCGGTTTTTTTGCGCAACCGGAGAATGCCAATGCAGATACGACTAAAAACGCTCCTAAAACTAATACTGTAAGCTTTTTCAAAATTTATCACCTCCTTTTAACATTTTTTATTCTATTTTTAGCTAAAGATTTTGTCAAGAGAAATTTTTATTTTTAAAAAAATTATTGAAAAAAATCTACAATATAATATCATATACTATGATAAAATGAAAACATTAAATTTTCATATAATAACAAAAGATTTCGATTCGGACGAAGAGGAAAAATATCTAAAAGATTTGGTTGACGCCGCAGTCTTAAGTTCGGCAGACGTTTTGCAGTTAAGAAATAAAAAAATACCGGCAGTAGGCCTTTATCGTTCGGCCGTATTTATAAAAAAAACGCTGGAATCTTTCGGAAAAGATAAAAAAAAGCCCGTACTTATAATAAACGACAGGCCGGATATCGCATATGCGGCCGGAGCGGACGGCGTTCATTTAGGACAGGACGACCTTCCGGCGGCTTACGTAAAAAAAATATTTCCGGGCTTAATAATAGGCGTCAGCGCCGAAAACATAGAACAGGCGGTTAAGGCGGAAAATGACGGCGCCGATTATGTGGGTATAGGACCGGCTTATCCTACCGGTTCGAAAACCGACGCAGGCGCATTAATGGCGCGTGAAACCATGAAAGAAATATGCGGTGCGGTTAAAATACCCGCAATAGCTATCGGCGGGATAAACGAGTTTAATATTAAAGAACTCGCCCCGGCGGGCGTAAGCGGAATTGCCGTAATAGGCGCTGTTTCTAATGCCGCGAGCTCCGCGGAAGCCGCCGCAAAATTGAGAAAAAATATTGACGAATATTTAAAAAATTAAGGTGCGTAAATTTGATAGAATTCAGCCACGTATATAAAAATTACGATAAAAACTATATTTTAAGGGACCTGAATTTTACCGTCAACAAAGGTGAATTTATTTTTATAACAGGACCGTCCGGCGCCGGTAAAACCACCACTTTAAAAATGCTTATAGCCTTAGAAAGCCCCTCTCACGGAGCGGTAAAATTTTTAGGAACGGAGCTTCAGGATTTAAAGCCCCGGGATATACCTTTTTTAAGAAGAAAAATAGGCTTCGTGTTTCAGGATTTTAAACTTCTGCCTAACAGAACCGTATTTCAGAACGTCGCCCTCGGTCTCGAAGTTTCCGGAATCTTCGGCGACGTAATAATAAAGAATGTTTCGGAAATATTAAAAGCCGTGGAACTTTATACCAAAAAAGATGAATTTCCTTTAAGTTTATCGGGCGGAGAACAGCAAAGAGTCGCCATAGCAAGGGCGCTTGTCCAAAATCCTCAGGTTCTGCTTGCGGACGAACCTACAGGAAACCTGGACGAAGAAACTTCCCGGATTATAATAGATATAATAAAATCTTTCAACAACAAAGGAACTACCGTAATGCTGGCAACGCACGATAAAAATCTTATAAACATGGGAAGGGCCCGGGTAATTGATATCACAAAGAGTTAATTATATCGCAAACTATTTTAAAATTGCGTCATTGAATATTAAATCTAATATTTCGGGCAACGTCTTCGCTTTCCTGATAATGTCTTTTTCCTTCTTTATAATGCTATTTTTCCTTCTCTGCTATATAAATATTTATAACTATATGAGTACTTTTCAGAAAAGCAACGTAATGTTCGTTTTTTTAAACAATAACGCAAAAAAAGATAACGTGCTTAATTTCATCGGCAAACTAAACGGCGTTAAAAGCGCGGCATATTACAGCAATAAATCTTCGATGAAATTTTTGGAAAAAAGAGTAAAACATCTTAAGTCTATTTTAAAAAATATGAATCCTGATAATCTGCCGGCTTTTATAAAAATTAATTTTAAAAAAAGCGCCGTCAGCAGTATTTTTTTAAGCAATATTTATTTGCGGTTAAAATCATTGAAAGGGGTAAAATTAGTTTACTACAATAAAATGCTTCAGGACAGAATAGTCCAGTTTATGTTTTTTACTAAAGTCGTAGGGCTTATTCTTTTTCTGTTTTTATTTATATTATCTATTTTTATATCGTACAGCGCGATAAAACTAGTTATACTTAGAAAACAGAACGAGATTGAAATATTAAGGCTTATAGGCGCTACGAATAATTATATCAGGATACCGATGTTCATAGAAGGAGAAATAGGGACTATTCTATCTTTTTTCGTTTCCATTATGCTTCTTTTCGCAATTTATAAAATATTTATATTTTATAAATTCGATAGTTTTCTTGAATTTTTCCACATAAAAATAATTTTTTTAAATCCGCCGCAAATAGCTATAGTATTCTTAATAGCCGCAGTATCCGGCATCGCCGGAACATATCTGTCGTCTAAAAAATTCCTATAAAACCTTAAATCACCGTTAGAAATTATCACAATTATTTGAATATTTAACAATTTCCGGATTGTAATTCCCGCGAAAGCGGGAAAGTTTCAAAAAAACTTCACGGGGCAGGAGGTCGAGAGGGAAGCGGTAATCCATAAATTCAGGGTTAAATACCGGCGATAGATTTCAGTAATCCGATATTTAAATGCTTTTCTATATTTTCGGATAAAAGGTTGAAACTGTCGTTTTTAACCGCCTCATAGGAACGCCTTCCGGTTTCACCGTATCCGGAACTATTTTTTTTCCATTCATTTTTATTTTTTTTATTTTTAATGCTTTTATTTAACGATTCAATTATAAAATCTTTAAATATTTCGTTGGCGAATAATCCATGAACGTATGTTCCTATTTTTCTTTTATCTTCCGATAAAATGGATAAAATACCCGCTTCCGGCAATGAACCGCCTCCGCCGCCTCCAGCCGCCGGTTCAAATATATCCGAAGTAATATCGCCGCCGTAATAATTTTTAGAAAAGAACGTTCTGCCGTTATGAATTTCGTATCCGTCAATAAAATGACGGCAGGCGTTGTCGTTAAGTTTAAATCCGTATTTTTGGCCGGCCAATATCTTTTCTTTAGATAATTCCGTTACCGTCTTAAAAAAACCGAAGCCGGATATCCCGCCTTCGCCAATTATACCGGCGGCGGATTCCAAATTATGCGGGTCGGTTATACGCTCTCCCATCATCTGAAATCCGCCGCATATCCCCATAATAATGCCTTTCCCGCTTTTCCCGAAACGCTTTATATAGTCGAATAACCCCGAATTTTTAATGTCGGCTAAATCCGCGGCGGTAGATTTAGACCCGGGTATTATTATCATATCGAATTCGTCCGCTTTGTAAGGAACGGAGTCGAAAAATCCTGCCGACAGCCTCTCGTCGAAAAATAGAGGGTCGAATTCGTTAAAATTAGAGATATGGTTTAACCGTACTATTCCTATTTTAAGCCTGCCGTCCCCAGCTCCGCCGTAAATGCCGTATTTCTTAAAATTAAGGCTGTCTTCAGCCTCGATATGCATATTTTTTATATAGGGAATAACCCCGAGACACGGTATTTTGAGTTTATTTTCCATCTGCCTGATTCCAGGCTCGAGTATAGAAAGGTCGCCCCTGAATTTGTTTATAATAAAACCTTTTACCAGCTTCCTCCACTTCGGCGGAAGCAGTTTAACAGTCCCGTAAAGAGAAGCAAAAACCCCGCCTCTTTCTATATCGGCTACAAGAATTACCGGAATATCGTAAATTTCGGCAAAACCCATATTTGCTATATCGTATTTAAACAGGTTTATTTCAGCCGGACTTCCCGCTCCTTCTATGACTACGAGGTCGTTTGAGCCGGCTAAAAATTCAAATGAAACGGCGGCTTTTCCTAGGAAAAAATCTTTTCTGCGGTTGTAGTCTCTGAAATTCATATTCCCGAAATGTTTTCCATCGACTATAAGATGCATTTCCGTATCAGACGAAGGTTTTATTAAAATGGGGTTCATCTGCCTTAAAGGTTTTTTAAAAGCCGCTTCCGATTGGACTGCCTGCGACACGGCAATTTCAAAACCGTCTTCGGTAACGAAACTGTTAAGAGACATATTTTGAGGCTTAAAAGGCGAGCAGTTAACGCACCTGCCGGAGAAATACCTAAGGAATCCAGCCGTCAAGGCGCTTTTCCCTGCGGAACTCGACGTCCCCTGAATCATGATGGATTTTGCTTTACCGTTTACCATATTATAGACATTAAAAAATATTCGGAATTACGCGCATTAAATAAATAAATCTAAAAAACGGACAGTTTTATACAGGCAAGGCGTCTGTCGTCAATTTCCTGGTTTATGTTAATCTATCAATTTATCGGATTTTACAGCTTTCAGAAATGCCTCTACGACTTTAGGGTCGAACTGGGTTCCAGAATTTTTCTTAATCTCATTCAAGGCCGTATCTACCGGAAGAGCCTTCCTATACGGCCTGTCGGTGGTCATAGCGTCGAAAGTATCCACGACCGCTATTATCCTTGAAGCTACCGGTATATCTTCTCCGGAAAGTCCTGTGGGATAGCCTTTTCCGTCATATCTTTCCTGATGGTGCAGAACGTCGTTTGCTATGTGGCTTAAAAATTTTATTTTTTTAAGCATGTTATAGCCTATTTCGGGATGCTTTTTAATCTCTTTATATTCTTCCTCGGTCAGTTTTCCCTGTTTATTTAATATGGAATCTTTTATGCCTATTTTTCCGACGTCGTGCATTGCCGCCGCGTATCTGACGTTTTTTATTTCATTATCGCTTAATCCTAGTTCTTTTGCCACCGCTACCCCGTAATCTATGAGCCTGTCGCCGTGAGTCCTGGTATATGTGTCTCTGGCTTCTATAGCCTCCGATATGGAACTTATAGTTTCAAAATGTTCTTCTTCGATATAATTGAGGGTTTGCGCATTATATGCCGCGACGGAAATTATGTTAGAAATATTAGATATGAAATCTACGGTTTCGACCGAGTAATCCGTCCGTTTTTTGCCGAAAAGAAAAATTAACCCCAGGAAATCCTTGTCCGTTTTAACAGGTATTCCGATAAACGTCTGTTTCGGAATATCTTTGAAGTGGCAGCCGCAGGCATTATCGTTATAAACCGCGCTGTTTCCATCGTAATAGTTAATAGTAGGATAATCCGAGCTTAAAGCTTTTAAGCATTTGCAGTCTTCTAATTTAATGAGTTCGTGGCCGTAAAACGAACCTTCAATATTATAAACCTTAAATAATTTCAGGACGGTATTTTTAAGAAAAGGGCAGTTTACGCATTTTTGCAATATTTTAGATTCCGGAGGGCATTTCACGAAAGGGCACTCGAATCCGGTCATATTGTAGCAGTTTATATTTCCTCCGAATATGGAGCATCCGGTCATATTGCAGTTAAAAAATTCATAGCAAAATTTACTTTCTTCTTTGTCTTTATCCTTAAGATACACCAGGGCTGAATCCGTTTTAGTAAAATTAAGCAATCTTTTTACGGAATGGTCTATAATGCTCGAAAGGTCCAGAGAGGACGAAACAAGCTTGGAAACTTCGAGAAGATTGGCGATTTTCTGGCTTTCTTCTTTCTGCCTTAAATATAAAAGGTTGGCGTTTTCGTATAAAGTGAGGCTGTATATAAAAATTCCTCCCATCATAGCTATGAATTTTGCGACTTTGGTTTCTTCTTCGGAAAAATCGTGGGTATCCTTCCTGTATATATTTAAAGCGCCCAAAACGAGCGGCCCCGCATAGATAGGAACGCTCAGCATAGACGACATATCGGTAAACTGCTTTTCCAGTTCGTAATATATGTCGGACAGGTCGGATTTAAGATTACCGCTGGCCAGCGGTTCGCCGTTCTCTATGACCGAACCTATCAATCCCTCTCCGAGCATTATCTCAAAATCTTTTTTTATAAATTTACCGTCCTGATAATATTTAACGCATACTATCTTTTCGATGTCCTCGTTAAGCATAAATATGGTTATGAGGTCGCTTTTTATAAAAGTCGCGGCTGTAACGGAAATTTTTTCATAAATTTCATCCCTTGTAT
Source organism: bacterium (assembly GCA_021800745.1). Next base: position 6,252 of record JAJYYS010000015.1, on the reverse strand, counting down.
TTTTAGATATAAGGTCCTTGGATAAAAAATATGCTATATCGGGATATTCTACCATCTTAAGAAAGATAATTTAATATTAAGCTTTACTTTAATTTTGCAATAAAAATACATAATATGAGTTAAATTAATAATTAGCGAATTTTTTTATTCTTTCGTTTCTCAAATCCTCTCCGCCGTATTTTTTAAGTTCTCCGATATTCTCCAAAATAGCTTTTTTCAGGTTCTCCGACGCAAGTTTTATATCTCTGTGGGCTCCGCCGAGAGGCTCCGGTATAATGCCGTCGATAACTTTAGAATCGTTTAGCAGGTCTTTTGCCGTAAGCTTTAAAGAATTGGCGGCATCCTCGGTTTTAGAAGTATCTTTATACAGGATAGACGCGCATCCCTCCGGCGATATTACCGAATAAACCGAATACTCCATCATCAAAACTCTGTTCCCGGTTCCGAAGGCCAGCGCTCCTCCGCTTCCGCCTTCCCCTATTATTACGGATATAACGGGAACGGAAACATTCAATAAAGTATATATTGTTTTTGCTATCGCCTCCGACTGCCCCCTTTCTTCCGCTCCTAAACCCGGATACGCGCCGGGCGTGTCTATCAGCGTAACTATCGGGATAGAGTATTTTTCAGCGAGCTTAAACAGCCTCTGCGCTTTTCTGTAGCCTTCCGGATGGGGCATACCGAAATTCCTGCACATTTTATCTTTTGTGTTGCGCCCTTTCTGGTGTCCTACTATAAGCGCCCTCTGCCTGTAACCAGAGGCATCGTCTTTAATAAAACAGAATCCTCCGACTACGGCTTTATCGTCCATAAACAACCTGTCTCCGTGGAGTTCGGCAAAATTTTCGGCTATTAAATCTATATAATCCATAGTATAAGGCCTCAAAGGATGCCTCGACAATTGTGTAACCTGCCAGCTGTTTATATTTTTAAATATATCCCTCGTAAGTTTATCCTTTTTGGCTCCGAGATTCTTTATATCTTCATCTACGTTGGCAAAGCCTCCCAGGTTAAACGTCTTTAACTCTTCTATCTTCTGTTCGAGTTCGATTATAGGTCTTTCAAATTCAAGATACTGTATAGCCATAAATGTTTATTTTGTTTTATATTACTATTATAGTATTTTAGTTATCCAAAAGCGCATCAGTTTTTTATTATACCACCGATTATATAATATTCAAATAGTCCGGCAGGGATTTTGATTTCAGCAATGCCTTGTCCACCCCGAGACTCTCTTTAAGAACTATATTATATCCGGACATTCTTAATATTACTTTAGAACTGCCCTTGGAATCGGACAGGCTGTTTTTTATCTCCGAAAGAAAATTTCTAAATTCTCCAGCTTCGAAGAAAGCCGCATTTTCGTTTATTTCTATAATACAAACTTCTTCTTCCTGTCTTGCCTGTCTTTTTACCTTAACCTCTTCTAAAAGTTCGATGTTTTCTCCTATAACTTTAATATCTAAATCCATGTCGTCATAACCGGCGCCGTACTCCGCCTTTCCGGTTTCCGGTTTATTTTTGCCGTTTAGAGCCTCATCATTTTCAGGGGCGTCTTCGCCGGCCGCTCCGGCCGTTTCCGATACTCCGTCTCCGGCATTTCCTGCCGTATTCAGACCAGAAAAATCAATTCTGCCCGTCAAAATTACGGGCTGATTCGTTCCTAATATTTCTTCGTACTTTAAAAAGTTTTTAGGAAAAAAAACTGCTTCGACGTTCGAGTTCTTATCATTTAATATAAACGAAGCCATCTTGTCGTTATTTCTCGTTTTATGCACTTTCAGCTGATTTATGACTCCCGCCATTTTATACATATTGTCCTTATCGGCCGCGCCGCGGGACCGGCCGTTCGGTACGTCCGGCCGCTCCGGACCGCCTTTGCGCAGGCCTTTTATATATTCCGATACTATATCGGCAACCGATTTTATGCCGAGCAGTTTAATCTTTTCCTCGTAACCGTCCAGCGGGTGGCCCGAAAGATAAAATCCGAGCGATTCTTTTTCGAAAGCGAGTATCGACTTCTTATCGTCCTTTTCTCCCGAAACCTTTAAATAAGACTCGTCTTTGCCTTGGGCGTAATTAACGTTTTCTCCTAAGGAAGCGAATAAATCTACCTGTCCGGAATCTTCTTTTTCCCTTTTGCGGACGGATTCCTCCATTACGGCTTCTAAATTATCCAGCATCCATTTTCTAGATTCTCCGGCGATATCCAAAGCCCCGCTTTTTATGAGATTTTCTATAGTTCTTTTATTGACTTTCCGGGTATCTACCCTTGAACAGAAATCGAATAAGTCGTTAAATATTTTATCTTTGCGGGTCTGCAAAATAGAATCTATCGCCGCTTTGCCCACGTTTTTAACCGCTCCCAGCCCCGTGCGGATAGCGAGCTTTCCGCCGCCTTCGGCGCCCGTATTTACTATAGCGAACCTTTCCGCGGATTCGTTAACGGACGGAGGCAGTATTTCGCAGGCGTTAATTCCGGACTTCGCCTCGTTTATTATCTTCGCCAGCTTATCGGTATTGGACATTTCGCTGGATAAAAGAGCCGCCGTAAAATGTTCCTTGTAATTAGCTTTTAAGTAGGCGGTCATATATGCTATATATGCGTAAGCCGTCGAGTGGGACTTGTTAAAACCGTATTCTCCGAATTTAACTATAAGGGAAAAAATCTTTTCGGATTTTACCTCTTCTATTCCGTTTTTTCTGCATCCGGCAATAAATTTATCTTTCATTTGATTAATAAGTTCCGCCTGCTTTTTACCTACGCCCTTTCTTAAAACGTCCGCCTCCCCCATAGAAAATCCGGCGAGATTGGTGGCCACTTTCATTATCTGCTCCTGATACAGCATTACTCCGTATGTATCCTGAAGAATATCTTTCAGTAACGGATGGATATAATGTATTTTGGCTTTACCGTGTTTCGCTTTGATAAAATCGTCAACCATGCCGCTGCCGAGAGGTCCCGGCCTGTAAAGGGCGACGAGGGGAATTAAATCTTCAAAAGAATTCGGAACGAGTTTTTTTATTAATTCTTTCATGCCGGAACTTTCGAGCTGAAATACCCCCGTAGTATCTCCGGCGGCTAAAAGTTTAAACGTCGCCCTGTCGTTCAAATCTATATCGTATATGTTAAAATTAGCGCTTTGCCCCCTCGAATAGTTTATAAGGGCGATAGCCTCGTTCATAACCGTAAGAGTTTTTAATCCGAGAAAGTCGAACTTGATAAATCCCAATTTTTCTAAATCCGTTCCGGTGTATTGAGTGGTAATAACATCCGTTTCTTTCGTTCCTTTATACAAAGGCATATGGTTATGGATGGGTTCGTTCGATATAACCACTCCTGCGGCGTGGGTGCTTGCATGCCTTGCAAGGCCTTCGAGCCTTTTTGCTATTTCTATAAGTTTTTTTACCTTAGGATTAGTTTCGATTAAACTCCGGAGCTTAGGCTCTTCTTTTACGGCGGCTTCAAGGGTTATGCCGAGAGTGTTGGGAACTAGTTTGGCTATTTTATCCACTTCCGCGTAAGGCATATTTAAAGCTCTACCCGTATCCCTTATTACGGCTTTCGCAAGCATGGTTCCGAAAGTTATTATCTGGGAAACCTGTTCTTCGCCGTACTTGTCCGAAACGTATTTAATAACCTCGTCTCTGCCGTTTATGCAAAAATCGGAGTCTATATCGGGCATGCTTATTCTTTCGGGATTAAGAAACCTTTCGAACATCAGGTCGTATTTTATAGGGTCTATTTCGGTAATTTTTAGGCAATAGGCGGCAAGGCTTCCTGCCGCTGAGCCCCTGCCCGGCCCTACCGGAATATTATGCTCTTTCGCGTATTTGATAAAATCCGACACTATTAAAAAATATCCCGCGAAATTAGATTTTTTAATGACTTCTATCTCCATATCGAGCCTTGCCGCGTATGCTTCGGGGTTTTTCGCATAAGATTCGGCGGCGGCTTTCGTAGGGTTTTTTATAAAAACTTCTTCGAAACCTTTCCTTGTTTCGCTTTCAAAAAAATCGGCGACGGAAGCTTCGGAATCTTGAACGTAATTTTTATTTTCTTTATCCTTAAACTGGGGAAAATGATGTCCTTCTTTGAGTTTAAAAGAAAAATTGCATTTATCGGCTATCATTTTTGTGTTTGAAATTACTTCGGGGGGATATTCGCCGAAAACTCGCTTCATTTCTTCCTGCGACCTGAAGTAAAGGTCTTTAGTCGAAAATTTCATTCTGTCCTTGTCTTCCACCGTCTTGCCGGTCTGGATGCACAACAGGACGTCGTGGGCTTCATAATCCTCTTTTAGAAGATAATGGCAGTCGTTGGTAGCGACGAGAGGCACGCCGTATTTTTTAGACAAATCGAGCAGTCCTTTATTTGCCGTTATTTGCTCCGGCATGCCCTGAACCTGCATTTCCAGATAAAAATCATCTTTAAAAAGTTCTAAATAATATTTAAGGCTTTCTTCCGCCGCATCGTACTTTCCCTGCACTATGTTGTAGGGAATTTCCCCTTTTATGCAAGCGGACAGAGCGATTAAGCCTTTATGATTGTCTTTGAGGATATTTTTGTCTATTCTGGGTTTGTAATAAAACCCGTCTATATAGGATTTAGATACTAATTTGGACAGGTTCCGGTAACCCTCGTCGTCTTTGGCAAGCAGTATAAGATGATAATAATATTTTTCGCTTGCGTTCTTAAGTTTCATATCGGACTTCGAAACATACATTTCACAGCCGATTATAGGCTTTATCTTTTTTTTGACGGCTTTCTCGTAAAATTCTATGGCCCCGAACATATTGCCGTGGTCGGTTATCGCGACGGAAGGCATGCCGAATTCGATAGCCTTGTTTATTATATCGTCGATTTTAATCGCCCCGTCTAAAAGACTGTAATGCGAATGCAGATGCAGATGGACGAACTCGTTCATAATTTTACTCCCATTCTATCGTCGAAGGCGGTTTTGAAGTGATATCGTAAACCACCCTGTTTATTCCTTTTATTTCCGAAATTATCCTCGAAGAGCATATTCTTAATATATCGTAATCTAGTTTTGCAAAATCAGCGGTCATCCCGTCGGCCGAAGTCACCGCGCGGAGAGCTATAACGGATTCGTAGCTTCTTTTGTCTCCCATAACGCCTACGGTCTTAACGGGAACGAGCACGGGAAAAGACTGCCATACTTTGTCGTATAATCCGGCTTTTTTTATCTCTTCGGTTACAATAGAGTCGGCTTTTCTTAAAACGTCGAGCCGCCGTTTATCGACCTCGCCTATTATCCTTATGGCCAACCCGGGGCCGGGAAACGGCTGCCTGTTTATTATTTCGCCGGGTATTCCGATATTCTTTCCGATTATTCGTACCTCGTCTTTAAATAATTCCCTCAGCGGCTCTATTAATTTTAAATTTAATTTCTTAGGGAGCCCTCCCACGTTATGATGGCTTTTGATGATGCTTGAGGCTCCGAATACTTTTACCGACTCGATAACGTCCGGATAAAGAGTTCCCTGAACGAGAAAATTTACCCCTTTTATTTTTTCGGCTTCTTTTTCGAATATTTTTATAAAAAGTTTTCCTATAATTTTACGTTTTTTTTCAGGGTCCGAAACGCCTTTCAATTCTTTTAAAAACAAACCTGAAGCATTTACTAGCTTAACGTTAAGGCTGAGGTTGTCCCTGTAATATTTCATAACGGATTTTGCCTCCGTTTCCCTCAGCAGGCCGTTATCCACGAATATGCATTTGAGCCTGTCTTTGACGGCTAAGTTCGTAAGGACGGCCGCAACGGTAGAATCCACTCCGCCGGATAAGGCGCATATAGCCGTTTTGCCGCCGATATTTTCACTTATTTCCGCAACCTTGCCGGATATAAAATCTTCTAACTCCCAGTCTCCTTTTACTTTTGCTATATCGAATAAAAAATTATTCAATATAGCCGTTCCGCAGGCGGTATGGATAACTTCCGGGTGAAATTGGAGGCCGTACATTTTCTTCCCGCGGTTCTCGAAAGCCGCGGTATCACATGTTTCGGTCTGCGCCGTTACCGCAAATCCGTCCGGTATTTTAACTATAACGTCGCCGTGGCTCATCCATACGCGGCTGGATTTTCCGCATCCGTTAAAAAGCATGCTTTCTTTAATAATTTTAAGTTCGGAGTGTCCGTATTCGCGGTTTTTTGCCGGTATCACTTTTCCTCCGAGAAGATGCGCCATAATCTGCATGCCGTAGCATATGCCGAGAAAAGGAACTTCAAG
>JAJYYS010000132.1:2330-4080 GCA_021800745.1 bacterium | reverse complement strand
AGTAAGAAATCAAAAGCCGTTTCATGCTCCAGTTTATTATGCGTATTCCTCCCGAATAGCGCGAGCCGGCTATCATTCCGCATTTTTCGGTTTCCATAAGGCTGACGAAGCCGGAAATCTCCTCTGGATTATGGGAAAAATCGCAGTCCATGGTCAGCACGTAATCGTAGCCCTTTTCGACGGCAAAATTAAACGCGGCGGTATAAGCAGTCCCAAGCCCCATTTTCTTTTCTCTTTCTATCAGAAAAAGGCGGCCGCTTTCACCACCTCCGTTTTTCTGTTTTTCCATAAATTCCTTAACTATCCGGCGGGTGCCGTCAGGCGAATTGTCGTCTATTATTAAAAGGCTTATTGAATGGTTCGATTTTATGGCGGAATCGGACTCGTTAAGGCTTAAAACGGAATTTATCATCCGCCCTATATTGTCTTTTTCATTATAAGTGGGTATTGCGACGAGTATTTTCATCAAATAAATATGACACCTTTACTTATGTGATTTTTCATAAAGAAAAAGCGGAAGGGCTGAAAAGCCACTTCCGCTTTAATTTTATTGCGTTTGTAATCACAACACTGCCTAAGCAGGATTAGAACGCAAAGTCAAGACCTGTGCCAACTGTATTTGCCTGGTCGTTATTGGTAAATACGTATTCTAAATACAAGTGAGCGTTGTAAGCTAAATTGTACTCGGCCAGCAATGTAACGGAATCTTTTACTCCATCTGTTAGACAGCCATTAGTAGTATAAGCCTGCGATTGATAAAGATTTGCATTTGAACAAGTAGTTGGCGTTGCATAAGCATTATTAAACGCTTCCTGTGAATTTTTATGCGTCCAGCTATACATTGCATAGTCAGCGGTCAGCATTAAGCCGTTTCCAACCTGCGGCAATAAATATCTTCCGTAAGCTTCGAATGTGCTGTATCCGTTAGAAGTATCGGTAACGCCTGTTCCTGCCAATGACTCATTGCTTGGAGCATAAGGATTTGAGTCGCTCTGAACGAGATATGTTATGCCTAACTCGTAAATATCGTTTGCAAGGTCAACATCGACGCCGTTAACCATAACGCGATTAGTCCAAGAATAACCATTGACAGTAATTGGTTCTGCAATCGTTGAACCGTAATAGCCTAATTCAAGCTGTCCCATAGGAATTGGGGCATATTCCTTTAACTGATAGGAATACTGCATTGCATTACTGCCTGTGGCAGCAAGAGCGGTTCCATTAGATGCTCCTGCATCATTCGTAACCGTTACTTTATACCACAAATGGTATCCAGGTGTTCCGTAAAGGGCAAAACCTGCATTTCTTGAATGGATTAAAGCACCTGCTTCACCGTCGTTACCGACATTTAAACCTTGACCGCCACCGGCAATACCGTTATAGGATAAATAACCTAAAGGATTCTGCCTGTAGAAATAAGGGCTTGCTGTTGTTACCTGTCCTATTTTTAAATTGAACAGATGAGGAGCTACTCCTAATCCGCTGCCTAAGCCGTTGATAGATGCAAATATCTGTTTGCCGTTAATCGGACCCTTTCCTGCGCCAAATCCATAATGAACATAGAAAGATAACGAATCTGCAAGAGGCGTGTATAACTTAAAAGCACCCGCATCGACTATATCGACGCCTGCGCCGAATGCATCGGTTGCATTGCTTACATTTTCATTCGTATAATGCTGATAAGAAATAATCGGTTCGACCATTACCGGTATCGGCCATGGATTCGGAAGGCTTAAACCTTCTGTAATCT
>JAJYYS010000132.1:0-2320 GCA_021800745.1 bacterium | reverse complement strand
AGTGCCGGGAAGTCTGAAGCCGTTTCTCCAGAATGCTCTTCCGAACGGGTTAAGGTTTGGGAAAACCGTGTGGCAAACTGCGCATGAAAAATGATACTTTTGTGCGAATGACGGGATTGCATTTGCTTTTTTGGGAGCCATCGCGAACGAAAGCGCCAAAACAAACAAGGCAACCATAGTTACTACTAATTTCTTTTTCATAACTTTCCTCTCTCTTAAAGTTAAAGTTAAAAATTAAATTAAATGAGAACCTTTGGTTTTTTAAAAATCATACTGCTTGCTGCAAATTTTTAATATTTCTAAAGTCTTTCTGCTCTGCACCTCCTTAAAAGATTTTATATTATTGTATTTTATATATCTTAAACTGCCTTTTGTCAATACCTTTTTGCAAACGGATAATCATACTTATATCATATATATAGTCCGACCAGATTAATACTTTAGCCTTGATTTAATTATAATACCTATATTTTATATGTCAAGACCTTTTTTAGTTTTTTTTACTTTTTTATTTTAACGATTCCAGATAAGACGCAAGTTCATAAAGCTCCTTCTTGGAAAGCATCTTATGGTCCGGCATAATAGCCATATAGGACTTTCCGTCTATTTTTAAAGTGGAACCGGGTTTAAAATTCTTAGCCGGCGTAGCAATCTGAACTTCGAGCCACTTGATAGAATGTTTTGCAAGTCCTTCCTTGGAAAGGTCAGGGCCAACGCTTCCGCCTTTTTTGCCGATAGTATGGCAGGCAAAACAGTCTATGCCTTTTTTGTTGGAATGAATAAGCTGATTGCCGAGCTGTGCGGCGGATAATTTTACAGGAGCGGTAAGAGCGTGAACAGCGACGTAGCCGAGAACTATGACTAGAATAATAAATACTGCGGTTATACCTTTTTTCATAAAACCCCCTTAAAAGAATATATTGAATTTAAAAATTATTATATAGATTGCTTCGCTTCGCTCGCAATGACGACCAATCTTAATAATCGAATTTCATCAAAGCGTTTACCGTATGAGGTTTGAGTTTCTCCGAGCCTTTCAAGAACGAAAGTTCCGCAATAAAGGCCGTATCGACGACTTCCGCTCTAAAACTCTCGACCAGTCCTATAGTCGCGAGGGCCGTTCCGCCTGTCGCAAGAACATCATCGGCGATAATTACCCTGTCGCCCGCCTTAAGCGCGTCCTTGTGTATTTCGAGTGTAGCGCTTCCGTATTCAAGGTCGTAGCTCAAAGACGAACACTCGTATGGAAGTTTGCCGGGTTTCCTAACCATTATAACGCCTGCGCCGAGCCTGTAGGCAAGCGGCGCGCCCACGACGAATCCTCTGGCTTCTATGCAGACGACATAATTTATTTTTTTGGGTATATATGAATCGGTCAGCGAATCCACAACATACGCGAATGCTTTTGCGTCGGCAAGCAGAGGAGTAATGTCTTTGAAGTTAATCCCTTTTTTAGGAAAATCGGGAATTTCACGGATAAATTGTTTTAGGTCCATTAAATCTCCAATATTCGTATTTCATTAATACTTGTTTACGACAGATAATTATATATTTACGAAAATTAATTGTCAATACCGGAAAGCGGAAGTTTTAAAATTGCGTTAACATATTTAATAATTTTAATACATTCTGCTTTCGGCGTTAAGCCTTTTAATAGCTTTTTTTGCGTCGAAGTCCTTCATAAGATACAGATAATAGGTTCTGACTAGCCTGAATTTTACGTATATGTCAAGCCTGCCTATTTTGTTAATAGACTTAAAATAAGGCAAATATTTTTTAACAGGATTCAGCATATATTTGTTATCCATAATAAACAGGGCGTTTTCTCCTTTTATCTTATCGATGTTCTGCCATAGGTCGTACTGGTTGAGAAAACCGGATATATTATAAATATTAACCGCTGGTTTAAAGCCGCCGTAATAGACGAGCTCGTCGGCTATAGCATAATGGTGCGTAAGTATAAAGAACGGATGGTAAGCCGCCTTATAGCCTTTATAAACGATACCTATATATTTTGCGCTATGCCGCCAGCCGAAAAGGTCGTTCGTTATATCGGCGGTCGAAGGTTTGCCGGGAATGTGCGGTATGGCGGAAAATACCCAGCAATTTTTAAGACGTTTTTCCTTGTCTATATAGCGTATTATTTTGCCTACCGGTATGGAATTATAATAAATCTGATTATAAAGGATATACGATAAAAGGAAACCGGAAAATAGGGCGAAATATATGCAATATTTCAAAATACGAGAAGAAGATTTACGCGTTAGAAGGTCGGCGGCATAGCCCATAATCGGAAGTGCAGCAAGATAGCCTATATCCG
>JAJYYS010000014.1 GCA_021800745.1 bacterium | reverse complement strand
ATTTCCAAAAACTTTTTTGGCAATCCGGCGGAAAAATTAAAAATTGTGGGCGTTACGGGAACAAACGGGAAAACTACCACGACGTTTTTACTAAAATCTATTTTAGCGGCGGCGGGAAATAATGCAGGTTTAATAGGAACGATAGATTATGAAATCGGAGGCAGTATTGCCCGGTCTAAAAATACTACGCCGGATGCTTATGAACTTAACGAGATGTTTGCCGAAACGGTTAAATCCGGCGGAGGTTATTGCGTTATGGAGGTTTCCTCGCACAGTCTGGCGCAGGACAGAGTTTACGGCGTTCCTTTCGATATTGCGGTTTTTACTAATTTGACCCGAGACCATCTCGATTACCATGAAAATATGGATAAATATTATTTGGCTAAAAAAAAGCTTTTTTCGGAAATATTATTAAAAAGCTCTAAAACGAAAAAATTTGCCGTAATAAATAATGACGACCGTTACGGAAAAAGACTTATAGGCGAGTTAAAAGAAGAAATTAAAAAGGAAAATAAAATCAATCTGCTCGCATACGGATTAGGCGAAGACTGCGATATATCAGCCGGAAACATAAATTATTATAGAGACGGTTTAAAATTAGATATTATTTTTCCCGGCAATAATGTTATAAAGGGCATCTATTCCAATCTTATCGGCAGCTATAACGTTTACAATATACTTGCCGCAGTTTCCGCGGCATATGCTCTCTCCATATCGGAAGATTTTATAATTTCGGGAATAGAATCGTTAGCCAATGTTCCGGGCAGGGTGGAAAAGGTAAATACCGGAAATGCCGCTTCGCCTTTAATTTGCATAGATTATGCCCATACAGACGATGCGCTTAAAAGGGTGCTGTCCGCTTTAAGGGATATAAGCGGCGGCAGGTTAATAAGCGTTTTCGGATGCGGAGGCGACAGAGATAAAGGGAAAAGACCGCTTATGGGCATGCATTCTACTGATATAGCCGATATAAGCATAATTACGTCCGACAATCCAAGAAACGAAGACCCATTGTCGATTATAAGGGAAATAGAAGCGGGAATAAAAAATGCCTTATTTATAGATAAAGGCGAATTAAAAAATGAAATGAACGGACATATTTATACTATCGAGGAAGACAGGGCAAAAGCAATAAAGATTGCACTTTCCATAACATCGGAAGAAGACGTAGTTCTTGTTGCGGGTAAGGGTCACGAGGATTATATGATAGTCAAAGAAAACAGGTTTCATTTCAGCGATAAGGAAGAAATATTAAAATATTATAACCTTTAAATATTATGAAAATAGAATATAACTTAACCTTAGACGAAATTTTAAACTGCACGGACGGAAAAGCCGTAATTTCCGGAAACGGAACCGGACCTTTTGTTTTTAACGAAATATTCACGGATTCAAGGGAAAATTTTTCTAGAAATGCCGTATTTATTGCATTAAAAGGGAAGAACTTTAACGGAGAAGATTTTGTAGATGCCGTTTTTAAAAAAGGCGGATACTGCGCCTTAGTTTCATGGGATTTTCTTGAAGGCCACGATATATCCGTATATTCCGATAAAATTATTATAGCGGTTGCGGATGCCGCTTCCGCTCTTGGAAGCATTGCAAAATTTTATTTAAGCAAGTTTGATTTAAAGAAAAAAATAGCTATAACCGGTTCCTGCGGAAAAACAACTACAAAGGAAATGTTATTCAATATGTTTTCTTTAAAATACGGCAAAGAAAAAATTCTTAAAAACGATTATAATTATAATAATCTGATCGGCGTTCCCAAAACCATTTTTGGATTAAATAAAAATCATGAGTATATTATTTTAGAAATAGGAACAAACAAAAAAGGAGAGATAAAAAAACTTTCGGAAATTATAACTCCGGATGTAGGAGCAATTACAAATATAGGTAAATCCCATCTTCTTGAATTCAAAAATCTAGAAGGTGTTTTTGAAGAAAAGAAAGAACTTGCCCTCGCCTTGAGCCTTAAGAAAGATTCATTTCTGATAATAAATGCCGACGACGAAACGCTGTCCGCCGAATGTAAATATAAAAATTTTCCGGACGTAAATATTATTTCGTTTGGATTCGGAAAACAAACCGGCATGTCTCCCGATATTTTATGCGATAACGTCGATATAAACAGAGAAACCGGCAAGGCTGTTATAGAGATTTCTTTTAAAGGAAAAAAATATTCCTCAAAGATTAATTTTTACGGAATGCATTTGATTTCCGACCTTTTATGCGCCGTTTCAATAACTGCGGTTTGCGGAATCGACATCGAAACCGGATTAAAGGCCATTGAAGGGTTTACGCTTCCGGCTGGAAGAATGCAGGTAATTCCTAATTATGCAGGCGGATATGTATTGATAAACGATTCTTATAATTCAAATCCCGATTCCCTTAAAGCGGCACTGGATTATATAAAAACAAATTACGGCGGCAAAAAGAAGATATTAGTTTTAGGGGATATGCTGGAATTAGGAGATTCGGCCGAAGCCGAACATATCGAGATCGGACGCAGTATCGGCGATACGGCCGATTATATATTTTATAAAGGGGATTATTCGGATTTTATAACAAAGGGGCTTGTAGAAAAAGGATTTACCGGTAAATTTTTCATAATAGGAAATAAAAATGCCTTCGCAGATACGTTTGATAAATTAGATAAAAAAAACAGCGTCATATTAGTCAAAGGTTCGAGAGGTATGAAACTTGAGGAATATTTCGAAGAAGAAATGCCAAAAAATAAAGAAAAGAGAGGTAACTGAAATTACTTATGCTAAATTTTAATATTGATTTTTTTAGATATATTACGTTCAGGTCGTCCTATGCAATAATTTTATCTTTGATATTATCTATCGCATTCGGGAAGATATTTATCAAAATATTAAAAAAAATGAAAATAGGTCAGGTCGTAAGAGAAGACGGTCCTAAATCTCATATAAACGAGAAGAAAGATATTCCTACTATGGGAGGACTTCTGATATTATTCAGCGTCGTAATCCCTGTGTTATTGCTTACGAGGCTTTATAATTTCTACCTTTATATGGGCATATTAACCCTTTTAGGTTTCGGGCTTATCGGCTTTATCGACGATTTTTTAAAAGTCAGAGGACATTCTTCTAAGGGATTAAGAGGCAAATACAAATTTGCCGTCCAGAGCTTAATCGCCCTTTTTGTTTCCGCAGTATTATATTTTCACGATAAATCTTTAGGTTTAGTGGTTATTCCGTTTGTCAAGGATTATTATCTTAATCTCGGTCCATATTTTATAATTTTTGCCGCATTTATAATAATCGGTTCTTCTAATGCCGTTAATTTAACAGACGGACTCGACGGACTTGCGATAGGGGTTTTTGCCGTTTCTATAGCCGGATATCTTGTATTCTCCTATGCCGCTTCCAATTATAAATTCGCAAATTATCTATCCATACCTTATATGAAAAATATAGGCGAAGTAGTTATTTTATGCGCTTCGCTGTTCGGGGCTTCAATCGGCTTCCTGTGGTTTAATTCTTATCCTGCATCGGTTTTTATGGGAGATACCGGTTCGATATCTCTGGGGGCTATCCTTGGATATGTAGCAATAGTTTCACAGCAGGAAATACTGCTTGTCATAATAGGATTCGTATTCGTGATAGAGGCATTAAGCGTCATATTTCAAGTGGGTTCTTATAAACTGCGGAAAAAAAGAATATTTAAAATGGCGCCGATTCACCATCATTTTGAAATAGAAGGCGTGCCGGAGTCTAAGATAGTAATAAGACTGTGGATTATTTCATTGATATTGACGATATTCGCTCTTTCGACGCTAAAACTGAGGATTTTCTAATGAGCGTTCTAATTCTGGGTTACGGGAAAACAGGCAAGGCGCTTTACGATTATATCTCTGGCGCAAATGATTGCCGCAAGAATGAGCCGGTTCTAATATACGACGATATCGCCGAAGGCGTTGGATCGTCAAGCGAAAGCGCTTTGTTTTTTAATAAAACAAACGAGGAAATTTTATTCGGCAAATATTTTGAAAGTATTGATCAGTGTATAGTAAGTCCCGGAATAGAAAGGAACCATAAAATTATTTTGAGGCTGAAAAAGCATAATATTCCAGTTTACAGCGAGATAGAATTTGCCTATAAGGAATTAAAAAATAGTTCAAAAATTATTGCGGTTACCGGAACAAACGGAAAAACCACTACGGCGACTCTTTGCAAAAGCGCGGTGGATAAAGCGGGTTTAAGCGGTAAAACGTTCGTGGGAGGCAATCTCGGAGTCCCTTTTATTTCCGGCATAAAGGATTATAAGGATTTTATTTTGGAAATATCCAGTTTTCAACTTGAGTGGATTTATGATTTTAAACCTGATATCGCGGTTCTGCTCAATGTCGAGGATGACCATTTAGACAGATACGAAAACTTTGACGAGTACAGACTTACGAAATATAAATTGTTTAAAAACCTTCAATACAGCGATATCGCTGTATTGAATTACGACGATTACAATTCGTCTATTTTAAAGGGCGTTATAGGTTCAAATGCGGTTTTGTACGGATTTGACGAAAATAAATGCGACGTTTACTATAAAGACGACGTCATTAATTTAAGGCTTAAGGATATTTGCGGTTTTAACGCTTCCATATCTCTGGAAAACGTAAAGGATAAAAGAAAATTCGTTATCGGCGATATGATGGCGGCGGCGTGCTCTTTAATGTTATACGGAATTTCTCCCGATATTATAGTATCGGCGTTTGAGGAATATAAGCTTTTGAAGCACAGAGTCGAATATATAGGAAATATCGGAAATATGGAATTTTACGACGATTCAAAGGCCACTAATCCGGCCGCGGTAATAAGCGCACTTGAATCATTCGGCGGGAACGGCGGGAAAAACAGGAATATAGTTCTTATACTGGGGGGTAAAGATAAGGGGTTTAATTACGAGTGTATGATTCAGCCGATAAAAAACAGCGTAAAGGCATGCGTTTTGATGGGCGAAACAAAAGATATTCTGCGTGATGTTTTACGGGGGCATATAGAGTTGCTCACGGCGGACGATATGGAGGATGCAGTTAAGAAGTCGGTTGACTTTTTAAAGAATAATTCGAAAGAGGGCGCCGCAGATACGGTTCTTCTTTCTCCCGCTTCTTCCAGTTTCGATATGTTCAGGGATTATAATGAAAGAGGAGACGTATTTAAAAAATGCTACCGGAAATTGAAAGATAATTTTGTGGATAAAATATGATTAACTACGGAAAGATTTTTATAAGAAAATACGACATAACTTTATTTTTAACCGCTATATTGCTTATAGCTCTTGGACTCGTTATGGTCTATTCGACAAGCGCGATGATTTCTATCGTCCAATACGGCGTAAGCTATCATTTTATTATAAGGCAGGGTATTTACGTTGCTGTATCGGGGGTTTTTATATGGTATTTAATGCATAACGATTACCATATTTTAAAATCGTTCTATAAGATTATTTTATTAGGAATAGTAGTTTTAATGGTTATGGTATTTATTCCTCATATAGGCATCGATGCCGGCGGCTCGAGAAGGTGGGTCAATTTCAAGATTTTCAGCATACAGCCATCCGAATTTTTAAAAGTTTTTTTTATAGTATATCTGGCTAATTTTTTAGAGAAAAGGAAGGATATATTAGATAATAACCGTTATTCCCTGATGTTCATCAGCCCTTTTATATTTATGGGATTTTTAGATATTTTACTTTTGAAAGAGCCTGATTTCGGGGCGAGTTCCATTTTATTTATTACGACATTCATAATGTTGTTTGCCGGAGGAGTGTCTCTTATTTATCTTATTGCCGCGGCATTCTTAGGAAGCGTTGCGTCATATTTTCTTATTTTTACGGTGGCGTACAGAAGAGACAGGATACTTGCGTTTCTTCACCCTTTTCACGATAAGTCCGGCATAGGTTTTCAAATAATACAGTCTTTGTATGCATTCGCAAGGGGCGGTTTTTTCGGAGTGGGTCCGGGCAACGGAAAGGAGAAATTGTTTTTTCTTCCTACCCCATATTCGGATTTTATATTTTCCTCTGTAGGCGAGGAGCTTGGATTCATAGGCGTACTTATATTTATACTTCTTTATCTGATATTGGCATACAGGGGATTAAAAATTGCGATACATGCGCCTGATCTTTTCGGAACGTATCTCGCGTACGGAATTACCTGTCTTATCACGTTAAGCGCTTTTATAAATATCGGAGTGGTTATGGATTTACTGCCTACAAAAGGGCTTGCTTTGCCTTTCATAAGCTATGGCGGCAGTTCTTTGCTTGCTTCATGTATCGGCATAGGGATTTTGCTTAATATATCTTCTCAAAGCCTTAAGGGGAAAAATATTTAATGAATATTATAATTGCAGGCGGCGGAACCGGCGGACATTTGTTTCCGGGCATTGCGGTTTATGAAAAATTAAAAAGTTTAGGCGGCGGGATAAAAGTTTATTTCATAGGTACGGAAAGAGGCATAGAAAATAAGATTAAAGACGAATACGGTTTTGAATTATTTACAATAAACGTTAAGGGATTTTCCGGAAAAAGTTTTATGAATAAACTAAATTCTTTAATAGGATTGTTTAACGCGGCAAAAAAGGTAAATTCTATTTACCGCAATATAAAACCGGATTATGTTCTTGGATTGGGAGGATATATCTCTCTCGTTCCGCTTATCATGGCAAGATTAAGAAAGATAGAATGTGGAGTTATGGAGCAGAATGTGATGCCCGGACTTTCCAATAAAATACTGGCGTTTTTAGGAATAACCGTTTTTGCCTCTTTTGAAGAAACAAAAAAATATTTGCGGTCTTCCCGAGTTATAGCAACAGGAAATCCCGTCAGAGAAAAAATATTTAAATTGGCAGTATTGGAATCAACCAAAAAAAATGAATTTACAAATAAAAAAAATTTAAGCATATTTGTTTTCGGAGGTTCTCAGGGCGCCTCATCTCTTAATAACGCCGTTATGAATATGCTGTCCCGGCTTGACGAAGAAATATCGGGCAATATAACCGTATATCATCAAACAGGAGAACGAGATTTAGAAAAAGTAGAAAATTTTTATAAGAGCGCCAAAATAAGCAAATACGAAGTTTTTTCATTTACCGATATTATAGAACATTATTATTTATCAAGCGACGTTGTTATATGCAGGGCAGGAGCAGGGACATTATCGGAACTGATTTTATTGCGTAAGCCTGCTATTTTGGTGCCGTACCCTTTTGCGGCAAAAAATCATCAGGAAAAAAACGCTTCAGTGTTTTCAAGCAAAGGATGTTTTAATATGCTCAAGGATAACGAAAATCTTTCGAAAGAATTATTACAAACAATTTGTAAAATATTTTATAATAGAGATTTGTTGAAATATATGTATGAAAATTTAAAAATGTTTGCCGTTAAAGATTCTGCTTCAGAAATAGCAGACATAATATTAAATAATAACATAAAAAAAGGTAAAGGAGCGCAATAATGAAAATCGGCGTCAAAAAGATTCATCTTATCGGCATCGGAGGTTCAGGCATGAGCGGCATAGCGGAGGTTCTCATTAATTCCGGCTATTCCGTGACCGGTTCAGATATAGAATACAGTCAGACAATAGAAAAAATCGAATCTATCGGCGGCAGGGTTTTCATCGGACACAGTTCCGAAAATATTAAAGAGGCGGAGGTCGTAGTTTATTCTACGGCGATTAGGGAAGATAATTCGGAGCTTATGGAAGCTCGAAGCAAAAAACTTACGGTACTAAGGCGCGCAGAGATGCTTTCCGAACTGCTTTCCTTAAAAAAAGGCATTGCTATTGCCGGTTCCCACGGCAAGACGACCACTACGTCCATGATATCTTCCATACTTGGAGAAGCCGGGGTTGACCCTACTTTTGTCGTAGGCGGAAAGGTTTTCGGATTAGGCATGCATTCAAAGGTCGGCAAGGGGGATTATATGGTCGTAGAGGCGGATGAAAGCGACGGCTCTTTTTTAAAGCTTAAGCCGGATTATTGCGTCGTTACGAATGTCGATTACGAGCATTTGTGTTATTACGGAAACATAGAAAATTTAAAAAAATCGTTTATAGATTTTATAAATAATATTCCTTTTTTCGGCTTTGCGGTTTTATGCGCGGACAATCCTATATTAAGCTCTCTTTTTCCGGAAATAAACAAAAAATATTTTACCTACGGCATAGAACAAAAGGCAGATTATTATGCCTTAAATATAGCGTTAGAAAAAAATTCTTCTATATTTGACGCATATGCCGGCGAAAAATTAATAGGAAAATTCAATTTATCGGTTCCGGGGATGCACAATGTCCTGAATGCTCTTTCTGCTATCGTTACCGCTAAAGAGTTGGGGATAAAAACGGAATTTATTCAAAAAGCCCTTAAAGACTTTCACGGCGTAGAAAGAAGATTCCAGATTAAAAAATCTAACGACAGGCTCATAGTGGTGGACGATTATGCGCATCATCCGGTCGAAATAGCGGCTACCCTTAAAGCCGCCAAAAACTGGAACAGGCAGATAATCGCCGTTTTTCAACCACACAGATATTCAAGAATGAAAGATTTAATGGATGATTTCGTAAATTCTCTTAAACTTGCCGATTTCGTTATAATAACGGATGTTTATTCCGCGGGGGAAATCGAAATAGAAGGAGCGTCGTCTATGGCTTTATCGGAAAAGATGAGGGGCGAAGGCTATAAGAACGTTTTTTACGTTCCGAACAGGAACGATATAAAATCTAATTTGAAAAATATGCTGAGAGGCGGGGAAATGGTAATATTTCTCGGAGCGGGCGATATAACCAAGAGCTGCGACGATTTCGTCCACAGCAGAACCGCCGGCAGAAAAACATCCGATGCATACGGCAAGAGAATATTAGCCGCTCAAATTAATTCTTAAAATCATGAATAAAAAAAGGCGCACCGATTTATTAATCGGATTAAAAGAGCATAAGATAGAGTTTCTGGAGAATGAAAGCATGTCGGCGTATTCTTCCATTAAGATAGGGGGTTTGACCGATTTGATTATATTTCCGAAAAACGAAGCGGAGCTGATTTCCGTTGTAAACCTGCTTAAAGTCAATTTATGCGGCTATTATATTATAGGCAGAGGGACTAATACCCTCTTTAAAGATGCCAGAATCTGCATGCCCGTTATTTCTTTTAAAAGATTTAATACAAGTTTGTCGGAGATCAAAAAAAACGAATTGGAAACTGTTTTGGATGTCGGCGCGGGTATGTCCCCATCCAAGATTTTAAACTATGCAATAAAAAACAGCATAGGCGGATGCGAATTTTTTTACGGAATACCCGGTACTCTGGGCGGGGCGGTTAGAATGAACGCCGGTTCAAAAGAAAGCGTAATAGGAAATATTATCGATGCGATAGAAATTATTACGGATGAAGGAATAAAATATATTATCAAAAAAAACGATTTGAAATTTTCATACCGCAGTTTAGACATTGACGGTATTCAAGGCAATTATTTTATTACCAAGGCGTACTTGAAGCTTTATAAGTCATCGGAATCAAAAATAAAAGAAAACATCGAAGTTTTCAAAAAAAGAAAATCGTCGCAGCCTCTCGGCGAATTTTCTCTCGGTTGTATTTTTAAAAATCCGTCGGGCGTTTCTGCCGGAAAAGTCATAGAAGAAATAGGATTTAAGGGTTTTTCCAAGGGCGGCGCTTCAGTTTCTGAAAAACACGCCAACTTCATAGTCAATAAAGGCGGCGCAAAGCCCGACGATATTATGTCTTTAATAAGAAATATTCAAGAAAAGGCGCTGTCGCATAAGGGTATAAAACTAAATACGGAAATAAAAATAATTTAAATTAATGAATTACTAAATTTATATGCGGGAAAGTATTAAAAATTTGAGAATAGGAGTTTTATCGGGAGGCAGGTCTGCGGAGAGGGAGATTTCCGTTAAAACGGGAAATGCCGTTGCAGGTTCGCTTAAAGGAAGCGGCTATAACGTCATAACTTTCGATTTAGACGAAAATTTTGCCGAAAATTTAAAAAACATAGACGTTTGTTTTATTGCCCTTCACGGAACTTACGGAGAAGACGGAAAAGTGCAGGGCGCTCTCGATATATTCGGTATTCCGTACACCGGCTCCGGAGTCTTGGCAAGCGCGCTTGCCATGGATAAAATAAAATCAAAAGCGTTGTTTAATTATTACGGATTAAAAACGCCGCAGGGAATTACGGTTAAAATAGGAGAAAAAGAAGACGCCATAAGAAAAAAACTTATGTATATCGAACCGCCCTATTTTATTAAGCCCAATGCTTCCGGTTCGAGTATCGGATGCGGTATCGTAAACGAAGAAGAAGAACTTGCGGATGCATTAAACAATGCCTTTAAATATGACGATGAAGTACTGATAGAAAAATATATAAAAGGAAGAGAAATACAATTTGCGGCGGCTTTCGGGAAGCCGCTCGGCTGCGTGGAGGTCAAACCTAATGATCTTTTCTATTCCTATGACGCAAAATACACTAAAGGCAAGACGGAATATTTGGTTAATCCCGATCTGACGAAAGAAGAATATGCGGAATGCGAATCGGCCGCCGTCAGGGCAAATGAAATCATAGGATGCCGCGGAGTTTCGAGAACCGACATTATACTTTCCCGCGAGGGCGGTGCGTATATTCTTGAACTTAACACGCTTCCGGGTTTGACGGAGCTAAGTTTAGTTCCTATGATTGCCGGAAATAAAGGGATAAGTTTTAACGAATTAGTAGAAGATATAATAGAAGATGCTGTCCTCAAAAAAGAAAAACAATAAAAAAATCAAGAAAATCAACGGGACAAATAGAGGTAATTTTAAAAAGTATTTTTTAAATTCTGTTTATGCGTTTGCGGCGATTATTTTAATATCTGCCGCAGGTTATTTCGGATATAAAGCGTATAATTATTTGTTTTTTAAAAAGAAGGTATTTATTCTTAAAAAAATAAGCGTAACCGGAAAAG
This sequence comes from bacterium, assembly GCA_021800745.1. The sequence continues at coordinate 6,798 of JAJYYS010000014.1, read as the reverse complement.
GCATAACCTATAGGGAAAAAATTAAAATTATAAAACAATCGCGGCTTAGTAAAAACGAAAACTTGATAGACGTTAATTTAAAAAGGGTTTCAAGATTAATCGCATCGGACAGATGGATTCAAGACGTTACGGTTTATAAGAAGTATCCGGACAAGATTGTAATAGTTTTAAAAAAAAGGAAGACGTTTGCGATGATAGCTTATAAAAATAACCTGTATTATATAAGCCGGAGCGGATATGTAATAGGCAGGGCCGATTACGGTGGAGGTTATAATTACCCGGTTATTACCGGTTTAAATAAAGATAACGCAGACGGTTATTTCAGTAAACTGAGGAAGGCGTTATATTTTTTAAAAATTGCAAAATCTTCCGTCCTTTCTAACCTTATCAGCGAGGTGCATATAGAGAAGGATAACGGAATAGCGCTTTATACCGTCAGCGGATTGTATATAAAGTTCGGAACGGACATGTATAGAAACAAGCTTAAAACGCTTAAGAAGCTGTTTTACGAGATCAACAGGCTGCATATTAAGTATAAGCCTTATATAAACTTGGAATACAAAGATGAAGCCGTTATAAAAGTAAACAGGGGTTCGAGGGTATTGCCCGCAAATTATAAGAATACCGCCGTATCGCCTGACGTCTTTAAATAAGAATAAAAATGCCGAATAGAGGTCGAATTGGAAAAGAACAATAACATTTTTGTCGGATTGGATATCGGGACAACCAAAGTATGCGCTATAGTCGCCGAAGCCAAAAACGATTCTTTAGAAATAATAGGAGTCGGTACAAGCGGTTCTGCAGGACTTAAAAACGGCGTCGTAGTTAATATTGAAAATACGGTGGAATCTATTACTAAAGCTGTAGAAGATGCCGAACTCATGGCAGGCTACCAAATTCAGGAAGCATTGGTGGGGATTGCCGGTTCGCATATACGCGGCTTCAGTTCCCGCGGCATAGTAGCCGTTAAAAGCAGAGAGGTGACGCAGCAGGATATAGACAGGGTGATATCCGCGGCTAAAACTATGTCGATACCTATGGACCATGAGGTCATACATGTCATTCCGCAGGGATTTACCGTGGACGATCAGGATGATATTAAAAATCCGATAGGTATGAGCGGTTTAAGGCTGGAAGCGAGCGTACATATAGTTACGGCTTCAAGCATAGCGGCGCAGAATATTGTAAAATGCGCCAATAAGGCGGGGATAGACGTTTCTGAAATAGTCTTAGAGCAGATTGCATCCAGCGAGGCGGTTTTAACCGAAGACGAAAAAGAACTGGGAGTGGCGCTTATAGACATCGGCGGCGGAACTACCGACGTGGCTATATTTCACAGGGGAAATATAGTGCATACTTTTGTAATTCCTAAAGGCGGGCAGAGCGTTACGAGCGACGTATCTAAAGGAACCACGACTATTCCTCAGGAAGCCGAAAAAATTAAGATAAAATTCGGCATAGCCAAAGAATCGCTTGCCGGAAAAGACGAGATAATAGAAATTCCGGGATTCGGAGGGAGACCGCCGCGGCCGATATCGAGGCAGCTTCTGGGCAATATTATAGAACAGAGAATGGCCGAAATCTTTACATGGATTAGGAGAAATATCGAAAAAAACGGCTTGGAAAGTAAAATACTTTCCGGATACGTAATCACCGGAGGAGCTGCCCTGATTGACGGTTCGGCGGAACTCGCCGTCGAAATTTTTAACGCTCCGGTAAGAATAGGCTATCCTTTAAGCGTGGGAGGTTTGACCGACGTCATAAGCTCTCCGATATATTCCACGGGTGTCGGACTCGTTAAATATGCGTATAAAAATAGAAACAGGCTGAATAAAAAATCTTTTTCTTCCAAAAACGGAGAGAATCCGTTTGTTATTATAAAAAATTGGTTTTCCGATTTAATAGAATATTTTTTCTGATAATTAAAAAAACATTTAATTTAATTAATATTTTTTACGATATATAATAAGGCATATAAGAGGAGGGAATGATGTTAGAATTTGTAGAAAATAATGAATTAACGGCAAAAATAAAAGTTATCGGTGTCGGCGGCGGAGGCGGCAATGCTATCAATACAATGATAGCGGCGGGGCTTTCCGGAACCGATTTCATAGTAGCCAATACCGATGCCCAGGCATTAAAAGCGAGTGCGTCAAACATAAAAATCCAGCTCGGAGAACAGATCACAAGGGGACTCGGAGCCGGAGCCAATCCCGAAATAGGAAAAAAATCGGCATTAGAAGATAGAGAAAAGATAAAAGAGATTTTAGAAGGCTCCGATATGGTGTTTATAACTGCCGGACTCGGCGGAGGCACCGGAACGGGAGCCGCTCCCGTAATTGCGCAGATAGCCAAAGAAGTCGGCGCTTTAACGGTAGCGGTAGTCACTAAGCCTTTTATCTTTGAAGGCAACAGGAGAATGAAACAGGCCGATGAGGGTTTAAGGGAGCTTAGAGCCGTCGTCGATACGGTCATCACGATTCCCAACCAGAGGCTTTTAGCCGTTGCGGGCAAATCTACCTCTATGCTGGATGCTTTTAAAAAAGTTGACGAGGTTCTTCTGCAGGCAGTTAAAGGCATATCCGATTTAATAAATGTCCACGGACTTATTAACGTTGATTTTGCCGACGTTAAGACTATAATGTCCGAAATGGGCATGGCGCTTATGGGGACAGGTATAGCGGAAGGGGAAAATAAAGCTCTGGAAGCGGCGCAGAAGGCTATTTCAAGCCCGCTTTTAGAAGATATAAAGATAGAAGGCGCAAGAGGTCTTCTCATAAATGTCGCAGGCGGAAGGGATATGAGTATCTTTGAAGTAAACGAGGCCGCGGAAAAAATTAAATCCGAAGCGCATCCCGATGCTAATATAATATTCGGCGCAGTTATAGACGATACTCTCGGAGACAGAATGATGGTGACGGTTATAGCTACCGGATTGGGCGGTGAAGCTCGTCCTGTTTCCTTGGTTTCCATTAACGGCTCCGGTGCATTGCCGCCGGTTCAGATTAACGACGGCAATACCGAAAGCAAACCGTTTCCGGAATCCAAAACCATATATATAGACAGATTTTCCGACAAAGAAGAAGAAGATTACGAAAGCGAAAGATACGATATTCCGACGTTTATGAGAAAACAGGCGGATTAATCTTTATGCGGGTCGGAGAAGATTTTAAAGAATTAGATATTAAGGCAAAGATATGGCTTGAAAAAGACGGCGAACCCGTTTTTGGATTAGGCAGATTTCTTCTTCTTGAAAAAATTGAATCTTCCGGCTCTATATCTTCGGCGGCAAAAGAGCTTGGTTATTCCTATAAGAAAGCGTGGAGTTTTATAAATCTTATGGAAAAGAGGTTCGGTTTTGAACTGGTTAGTAAAAAAATAGGAGGCAGACACGGCGGAGGATCGGTTCTGACTGAAAAAGCAAAAAATATAATGAATATGTATGAAGAATTGCTGGAAAAAGAAAAAATGTTTTTAAAAGATTATCACCGGCATACCCCGCATCTTTTGCAACCCTCAAAACATTGAGGAGTCGTCTTAAAATTAACGCCCCTTAAATATTCCTCCAAAAGGTATTTTTTTGTGACCCCCTGATCTATTATGTCCCATGGTAAAAGCTCATCTTCGCCGAATTTTCTTATAAAGTCTTTAATATCGTATCCTTTATCCGCCGCCGCATTTTTCAGACCGGTTTTATTCATAAAAGAATAAATCAAAATCTCATTGGAAATCCTTGAACCTCTTGCAAAAAATGCTTCGGTAAACGCGGCATTTAAAGGGTTTATATTTACGTTAAGATTAGGCAGGCGTTTAAGGTTATCCGTAAGATAATCGGCCTTCCTGCGGAGGACGGTTAAATCTTCAAAATTTTCCCATTGAAGCGGGGTCCATGCTTTCGGAACGAAAGGGCCGAATGAAGCGGTAAGCAAACCTATTCTTTTATTGATTTTAGACGACTCGACGAATTCTTTCCGCATTGTTTTAATAAGATTTATAGTTTCGTCAAGGTCTTCTTTTTCTTCGTACGGAAGTCCGAACATAAAATATAATTTTATATTTACTACCCCTTTTTTTATAATATTTTTAAGGACGGCTGTTATTTCATCGTTGTCTATGTCTTTGTTTATCATTTTTTTAAGGCGGGAAGAGCCTGTTTCTATGCCGAGCGTTACTGTTTTAATGCCAGTTTCTTTTATTAAATCAAGATTATTTTCGTCAAGGCAGTCAAATCTTATCGAGGATAACGAAAACGGTTTTTTAGAATCAAGTGAAAATTGCATTATTTTATTTATATTTTTGCTGTCCATCGTTCCCAATCCGACGAATCCGGCTTTATCGTTTTCGCTTAAAGATTCTATAGCCTTAAAAACATCGCAGGGCTTTGATTCTCTCAGAGGCAGATATATAAAGCCGGCGCTGCAGAAGCGGCACCCCCTCTTGCACCCCCTTTCGATCTCAATCATATTTATATTGCTCAATTCCGAAAATTTAGTAGTAATAACCGAAGAAGAGAATGCCGAATCCTTATCCGCGCATTTTCTTCTTATTTTTTTGGGAAAACCGGAGAGATGCTCGATTTTATTTAAGACGTTAGGTCTTTTTTTATCGAATATAAAATTATAGGCGGACGGTACGTAAATGCCGTCTATTTTTGCAGCGGTTTCAAGGATTTCATACTTATTTTTGTTTTCGACTATTTTAAAAAAATCGGGAAAAATCGCCTCGGCTTCTCCGATAAACATAAGGTCAAAAATCGGAGCGACCGGTTCCGGATTTAAGAATGCTATGACCCCGCCCGCCATAATAAGAGGAAACGATTTGCCCCTGTCTTTTGACAGAAGAGGAATTTTTTCGGCGGTTAAAATTGAAAGAATATTAGGGAAATCGTTTTCATAACTTAACGAAAAGAATATGAAATCATAATTTGCGAGCCTCTGCCTCGTTTCGATGGATATAATGCCTTTAGACGCATCGTCCTGAAAAAAAGCCCTGTCGCAGGATATAAATCCCGATTCATTTATCAACTCGTACGCCCTTAAAAAACCGAGATTGGACATTGCGACTCCATAATAGTTGGGAAATACGATGACGGCTTTTAAATATGCGTCGGCGTGTTTTATTAAACGGCTTCGTTCGGATTTGAGATACAGGTCGTACAGCTTATGTATATTATTGAAGGAATTCCGGTTTCTGGTCATGCGGCGGTATTATATTTCATGCTAATTTTACCGAAGCTATTCTTTCGGTGACGAGTTCCGCTATCCTTTCGTCTATGCCGAGGTGATCGCCTAATTTAAGGTTGATTTGGGGATATTTTTCTTTATAACCGTTGATTATTTCGGGAATATCTCTTGAAACATGATTGCCCGAGTATAAAAAATAAGGTATGACGTATATAGATTCAAAATTATCTCCGGCCAGTTTTTCGATAATATCCCTTATATTAGGTTCGGCATGTTCTAAATAGGCGCATTCCACGTTTATTCCGTTAAGTTTAGATTTTATTATTTCCGTTATGCTTTTAAGAATATCGTTGGCTTCGCTTCTTCTGGAACCGTGCCCGAGAAGAACTATAGATTCTTTTTTCATAGATTTTATCCTTTTTATTTTATCCTTTCATTATATTGCATATATATTTTATAATATTATTAAACGTTGTGCAATCGGGAGGTTTTTAATGAGGATCAATAACGAATCTGCCATAACGGTAGAACGGTTGGTCAAAAAATATAAAGATTTGACGGCCGTGGACGATATTTCTTTCAGCGTGAAAAAAGGCGAATTTTTTGCGTTTCTGGGACCTAACGGAGCCGGCAAAACTACTACCATAAAGATTTTATGCACTCTTGTGCGGCAGACGAGCGGCGATGCATATATCAACGGCTATAATACTATCGCCGATAAGAAAGAAGTCAGAAAATCGATAGGCCTTGTATTTCAGGATCCTACGCTCGATAACGATTTGAGCGCATATGAGAATCTCAATTTTCATGCAAAACTATACGGAATGGATAAAAGCGCCGTTAAAGAGAGAATAGACTATATATTGAATTTTATAGACTTATACGGCTACAAAGATAAACCCGTGAAGTTATTATCGGGCGGTATGAAAAGAAGGCTTGAGGTGGGAAGAGGACTGCTTCATTCGCCGTCGGTTCTGTTTCTTGACGAGCCTACCGTCGGTCTGGATATTCAGACCAGAATAAATATGTGGGATTTCATAAATAGGCTTAGAAAAGAAGAACAAACCACAGTATTTTTGACGACGCATTATATAGAAGAAGCCGAAAATTGCGATAAAATAGCCATAATAGACAACGGAAAAATCATAGCGATAGATACGCCCTCAGCCTTAAAAAAATTGGTAGAATCCGGACGGGGCGAAATTCCTACGCTTTCCGACGTTTTTATATCGCTTGTCGGCAGAGAAATAAGAGAAGAAAACGGTTCTGCGACTGACAGAATGAGGGAATTCAGCAAAGTACTAAATAAAAAGAATTTTATATAAGATTATCCGACTGGCAGAATGATGGAATTCGACGAAGTATTAAATAGATAAGCGCTTTAATATTATTTCGGACGAAGCTTCAAGAGCCATAGTCCATCTGAGGGCTTCAATCGGGGTTGGTCCCCATGAAAAAGAGCCATGGGATTTTATCATAAATACGCCGTTTTTCTTAAATATATCTTTCGCCTTAAACCCGGGCTTTAAATTGCCCGCCTTAATATCTTCTATAAATTTAAGCGGTAAAACATATATTTCGGGAAAAAAATAGGCGGATTCAAAATCGACGGGGG
>JAJYYS010000131.1 GCA_021800745.1 bacterium | reverse complement strand
ATAATTCAATGACGGCTAAATGGTGAGATTGCTGGGATTGCTTCGCTTTGCTCGCAATGACGTAACGGTGTCATTGCGAGCAAAGCGGACGAAGTCCAGCGAAGCCAACCAATCTTGTCATCGTATTGTTAGAAAGACGATAAAAAGTCCGATACGCCTGAAGGAAGAAAGGGGATATTTATTATATTGTAATGAACAAGAACGGCTCCTGCGGCAATTAAAAATACTACTATTAAAACTATAAGCATCGCAATTTGAAACGGGGTCGTCCTGCCCTTACTCTTGCCGGGTGAAGAAGAAACAGGGGCGGAATCGGAATCTTCTTTGCGTTTTTCGCCTGCTTCTTCGGCAACGGCGCTGTTGATTTCAGACATAATAGACTGCATAAAATCATCGGAAACAGAGCCGGACGCCGGCGAAGGCGAATGTGCAGGTTCAATCGACGTTTGCGTTATAGGAATTTGCGTTTCTGCGGATACCCGCGGTTCGTCTTTAAAAACGCCGGAGTTTTTATTCAGGGTAAAAACATTGGAGCATACCCTGCATTTTACTTTAATATTGCCTTCGGGAAGCAGCAAATCGTCTAATTCGTAATGCGCCCCGCAATACGGACAATTAATATCCATAGGTTATTAAATTTAATTTATTGAAAATTTTTGTATTATAAGCAATAATATTATAATAATGAAATTAAATCAACAACTAAATTTAAAAGAAGTTCTTTTAGCCGCGTTAAAGAGTAAACTTAGCGCGTCCGATTATTGCGCTTTGATGTTATACGAGCACTGGGAATCTATCTGCGGAAAAGATATAAGCAAAAAAACCAGACCAAAGGCTTTATATAAAAATGTTTTAACCGTCAGCGTGGAAAATCCGGTTTTAATATTCGAGCTCGGATTTATCAAAGAAGAGTTCATAAAAAAGATAAACGATTTTTTTTCTTCCGAAGATAAAAAAATCGCCTTAGACAAAAGCATAACCGTCAAAGATATACGCTTTATAAACAAGTGAAATGCCGCATGTCTTTTATATAAAAGATTTGATTTTATCCATAAAAGATTTTTTTAACGGATGCGTTTCTTCTTTGTTTTCGGCGGCAAGCTCCTCGAAAAGTCTTTTTTGTTTAGGAGTCAAATTAGTCGGAGTTTCAACTACGACGCTTATATATTCGTTTCCCCTTACGCCTCCGTTAAGTCTCGGCGCCCCCTTTCCTTTAAGCGTGAACTGCGTTCCGCTCTGCGTTCCGGGCAATATTTTTATCGTAGATTTTCCGTCCACCGTCGGCGCTTCTATTTCGCATCCCAAGGCGGCTTGCGAGAAGCTGACCGGCATTGAAACAAATATATCGTTCCCCTGTCTTTTAAATACGCTGTGAGGTTCAACGGTAATATCGACATACAGGTCGCCGTTAGGTCCTCCGAAAAGTCCGGACGAACCTTCTCCCGACACTTTAAGTCTGTTGCCGTCGTCTATACCTGCCGGTATTTTTATATCCAGCTTGCGTTCCTTTATAACCCTTCCTTCGCCTTTGCAAACCGGACAGGGGTTTTCGATAATCTCGCCTTCCCCGTTGCATTTATAGCAGGTTCTGGATATAGAGAAAAATCCCTGCTGCTGTCTTATTTCTCCCGTCCCTTTGCATACCGGACACGAAACTCTTTTTGTTCCCTTTTTTGCCCCCGTCCCGTCGCAGGAAGAACATGTTTCGTATCTGTTGTATTTTATCTGCTTTGATACGCCGAATAAAGATTCTTCGAAGCGTATTCTTACTCCGTACCTCAGGTCTTCCCCTTTTTTGCGTCTTGTCTTTTTGTTGGGCTGGGAAAAAATATCTCCGAAAAAATCGCTGAATATATCGCTGAATCCGAAGCCTCCCCCGCCCCCCGAAGAAAAAGCGCCCATGCCTTCGTGTCCGAACCTGTCGTAAGCGGCTCTTTTTTCTTCGTCGCACAAAATGCTGTATGCTTCGTTTATTTCTTTGAATTTTTCTTCGGAATCCCCGTCGCCCTGATTTTTATCCGGGTGATGCTTTAAAGCTAATTTTCTGTATGCCTTTTTTATTTCGTCTGCGCCTGCTTCTCTTTCTACTCCAAGTATTTCGTAATAATCTCTTTTAGATGCCATAGTTTATTTAATTTAATTAAGTTATTGGATTCCCGCTTCCGCGGGAATGACATTGCACATTAGTTATATGTCATTCCCGCCTACGAATATCTTTATTCGTTCTTTTTATCTTTTACTTCTTCGTATTCCGCTTCCACCACGTTTTCGTCCGCAGGCTTGGACTGTCCTTCCCCGGCTTCTCCTCCGGCCGTTCCCGCCCCCGCTCCGCCGGCGCCTGCTTCGGCTGCGGTTTTCTTATAAATAGATTCGGCGACCGCATGGGACAATTTTTCTAATTCTTCGGTTATGCGTTTTATGGAATCTACGTCATCTCCTTCAAGAGCTTTTTTAGCCTCGGCGATTTTTTCCTCGGCGGCCATTTTGTCCGCGGATTCTATTTTATCTCCGGAATCTTTTAATGTTTTTTCCACGGAGTAAACCAAACCGTCCAAGTGGTTTCTTACTTCTATCAGCTCTTTCTTTTTAGAATCTTCGTCTTTATGCAATTCGGCTTCTTTAATCATTTTGTCTATTTCTTCTTTAGACAATCCGCTTGAAGCGGTGATTCTGATGGACTGCTCTTTGCCCGTTCCCAAGTCTTTTGCAGAAACGTGGACTATGCCGTTGGCGTCAATGTCGAACGTAACTTCTACCTGCGGAACGCCTCTGGGAGCAGGCGGTATTCCCGTCAGCTCAAACCTTCCGAGGCTCTTGTTATCCGACGCCATTTCCCTTTCACCCTGCAGAACGTTTATCGTAACGGCAGGCTGGTTATCCGCGGCAGTCGAAAATATCTGGCTCTTTCTTGTAGGAATAGTCGTATTTTTCTCGATTAACTTCGTGCTGACCCCGCCGAGCGTTTCTATTCCCAGCGATAACGGAGAAACATCCAGCAATAAGACGTCTTTAACCTCTCCTTTAAGAACGGCGCCCTGAATTGCCGCCCCGACCGCTACTACTTCATCCGGATTAACCCCTTTATGAGGTTCTTTTCCGAAATAATCCTTAACTACCTCCTGAACTTTAGGCATTCTGGTCTGTCCGCCTACAAGCACGACTTCATCGACCTGAGAGGTTGACAAACCTGCGTCTTTCAATGCCGTTTTAACGGGTCCCATAGACCTTTCGACTAATTCGCCCGTAAGCTGTTCCAGTTTCGCCCTCGAAAGCTTCATATTAAGATGCTTAGGTCCGCTCGCGTCTGCCGTAATAAACGGTAAATTTATATCGGTTTCTAAAGACGAAGAAAGTTCTATTTTTGCTTTTTCTGCGGCTTCTTTTAATCTTTGAAGCGCCATTTTATCTTTTCTCAAATCTATTCCCTGGTCTTTTTTAAATTCATCGGCTATATAATCTATTACTTTCTGGTCGAAATCTTCTCCGCCCAAGAAAGTATCTCCGTTGGTGGATTTGACTTCGAACACCCCTTCTCCGAGTTCGAGTATGGAAATATCGAAAGTTCCTCCGCCTAAATCGTAAACCGCAATCTTTTCTTCTTTCTTTTTATCCAAGCCGTATGACAGGGATGACGCGGTAGGTTCGTTGATAATCCTTAAAACGTCGAGACCGGCTATTTTGCCGGCATCTTTCGTCGCCTGTCTCTGCGAATCGTTAAAATAAGCCGGAACCGTAATAACGGCTTCGGTAACGGTTTCGCCGAGATAATCTTCCGCCGTCTTTTTCATTTTCGTCAATATCATAGACGATATCTCCGCCGGAGAATATTTTCTCCCCTTTATTTCCACCCATGCGTCTCCGTTTTCGCTCGGAACGATTTTATAAGGACAAACCTTCTTGAACGCCTGTACTTCCGGCGAATCGTATTTTCTGCCTATAAGCCTTTTAACCGCGTAAATCGTGTTCTCCGGATTAGTTACCGCCTGTCTTTTTGCGGCCTGTCCCACTAGTCTTTCGCCGCTGTCGCTTATGGATACGACGGAGGGGGTCGTCCTCGTTCCTTCGGAGTTTGCGATTACGACAGGCTCCTTGCCTTCCATAACCGCAACGCAAGAGTTTGTGGTTCCCAAATCGA
>JAJYYS010000013.1 GCA_021800745.1 bacterium | reverse complement strand
GCTTATAATTCTCCGAGAGACAATTACGGTCCCGTAATCGTTCCCAAAAAGGAGCTTTTTGTAATGGGAGACAATAGAGACAACAGTTTTGATTCGAGATACTGGGGTTTTGTGCCATACAAGGATATCGCCGGACAGGCGTTTATTATTTATTTTTCTTGGAATCCCAAAAATCATTTTGATATTTACTGGAAGCGTTTTTTTAAAACTATCCCCGGCTGTTCTTTTAAGAAAAATATAGGGTAATTAGTAAAATTGAAGAAAGAAATTATTTTCGACGATAAAGAAACAGGTTCAATTTTAGATAATTTTATAAATGATATCTTAAATTCAAGGATTAATTTTAAAAATGCCGTTATAATAGGCATAAAAAGCGGCGGAGTTCCGTTAGCCGGTTTACTCCAAAAGGCTGTTTTCAAGCGGTTTAATATCGACTGCAAGACGGGATACGTCGATATGACTCTTTATAGAGACGACCCTTTTTCCGTAAAGAAATCCGGAGACGCTACGGAACTTGTTTTCGATATAAAAGATAAAGAAGTCATACTTGTAGATGATGTTATAAGCAGCGGCAGAACCGTCAGGGCTTCCATAGACGAAATTTTTGATTTTGGAAGACCTGAAAAGATAAGGCTCGCCGTTTTTATAGATAAAGGCGGAAGAGAATTGCCGATATGTCCGGATTTTACCGGAAAAAAAATAAGAGCCGGTAAAAAAGAAATAATCAATGTAGATGTTTTAAGCAAAAAAAAAATTGTAGAAAAAATATGAGCTTTAATAAAAAAGACCTCATTTCCATTAAAGACCTTTCCGCATCCGACATTAATTATTTTATAGAAACGGCAAAAGAATTTAAAAAAATATCGCTTAAAGATATAAAGAAAGTTCCGACGCTCAGAGGAAAGACAGTCGTGAATATTTTTTACGAACCCTCAACAAGGACAAGGTCATCGTTTGAAATTGCCCAGAAAAGAATGAGCGCAGATTCCTTAAGCATTTCCGTTTCGCAAAGTTCCGTCACAAAAGGAGAAAGTCTTAAAGATACGATACTCAATCTGGAAGCCATGAAACCGGATGCTTTTGTCTTAAGGCATTCGGAATCGGGAGCGGCCCATTTTATATCGAAATGGACTGAAGCCTCCGTAATAAATGCAGGCGACGGCATAAACGAACATCCTACCCAGTGTCTTTTAGACATAATGACCGTCATTGAAGAAAAAAAAGACGTCGGGTCTCTTAAAGTAGCGATAATAGGCGATATTTATCATTCAAGAGTGGCAAGGTCAGATATTTACGGATTTTCCAAATTGGGAGCAGATGTTTATTTATATGCTCCACACTCCCTTTTGCCAAGATTAATCGAGCTTAAAAACGTGAAGATAGCAAGAAATATGGAAGAAGCGGTTAAAGATGCGGACGTTATAATAATGCTCAGAATTCAAAAAGAAAGGGCGAGCTATTATTTTATACCGTCGATTGAAGAATACAGAAATTTCTTTCAGCTGACGCCGGAACTGTTGTCAACGGCCTCCAAGAGGGTTATGGTTCTTCATCCGGGACCCGTCAATAGAGACGTAGAGATAGCAGGAAGCATAATAAACGGCGGCAAGACGTGTATTTTTAAACAGGTTGAAAACGGGGTGGCAATAAGAATGGCATGCCTTTATATATTACTGAGCTATAAAAAATAAATAATTAATTAAATTTAATGTATGAATACGATATGCAAAAGCTTTTAATAAAGAATGGAATAGTCGTTGACCCTATGACAAAGACGGAAGTCAAAAGGGATGTTTATATCGAAGACGGCATAATAAAAGATATGCCGCCAAAGCAAAAAATCGGCGGCGTTAAAACTTTAGACGCCGAAAATTCTATCGTGTTTCCGGGATTAATAGATATGCACGTTCATCTAAGGGAGCCGGGGTATGAATACAAAGAGACTATAAAATCAGGGATGGAAGCGGCAGTAGCCGGCGGGTTTACGTCTATTTGCTGTATGCCTAACACTAATCCGGTCAACGATTCCAAGGTCGTCGGCAGTTTTTTATTAGATAAATCAAAAAGCCTTAATTTAATAAACTTATTTCCGATAGGCGCTATATCTAAAGGATTACAGGGAACTTCTCTTGCAAATATAGGGGAGCTGAAAGAATCCGGAGCGGTCGCCCTGAGCGACGACGGCAATCCAGTCGAAGACGGCGCGCTTATGGGAAGGGCGCTGCTGTATGCCCGCACTTTCGATTTACCGGTAATATCGCATAGCGAAGATTCCAAACTGCGCGGCAAAGGAGTTATTAACGAAGGGGCAATATCCGAACGTCTCGGAGTAGTCGGCATTCCAAGTATTGCCGAAGAAATAGGCGTAGCGAGGGATGTTATGCTTGCCGGTTATTACGGCGCAAATGTTCATATAGCGCATGTTTCTACAAGCGGTTCGGTCGATATTATAAAAAAGGCAAAGCAGTCCGGCATAAATGTTACATGCGAAACCTGCCCGCACTATTTTTCGCTTACGGAAAATGCTTTATTAGATTATAATACCGATGCAAAAATGAACCCGCCTTTAAGAACGGAAAAAGACGTCGAGGCCATTATAAAAGCCTTGTATGACGGCGCTATCGATGCTATAGCTTCCGACCATGCCCCGCACAGCAAGGACGAGAAAGACGCTACGCTGGACGCCGCTCCTTTTGGAATTATCGGTTTGCAGACTTCTCTGCCTTTGACGTTAAGGCTTTTTTACGGCAAAAAAATTTCTTTAATGCAGGTAGCCGAACTTATGTCTTTTAATCCCGCAAAAATTTTAAAATTAGGCGGGAGGGGCTCTTTGCAAAACGGATATATAGCGGACATCACGGTGGTAGATATTAAAAAAGAATGGAAATTTACCGAAAACAGCATTAAATCTTTAAGCAAGAACTCTCCTTTTATCGGAGAAAAGTTTAAGGGTATTGCCACCGCAGTAATCGTGGGCGGAAGGCTTATAGAAGCAAATTAAATTTATAAAATAAATATATAAAATGACCGGTTCTAAAAAAGAAAAAGCGATATTAATGTTTGAGGGCGGAATTTATTATGAGGGATTTTATGAAGGCAAAATAATAGAATCCGGAGGAGAAGCGATTTTTAATACCGCTATGAACGGCTATCAGGAGCTTATTACCGATCCTTCATATAACGGACAGGTTGTTATTATGACTTATCCTATGATTGGCAATTACGGCATAAACGATACGGATTTTGAATCAGAAAAAGTATGGATTTCAGGATTGGTAACAAAAAATTACGTTCAAAATTTTTCCCATTACGCCGCCTCAAAAAGTTTAGCGGAATTTATTAATTCTTACGGTTATCCGGTTATATCGGGTATAGATACAAGGCATATAACGATTATATTGAGGGACGGCGGACAGTCTAACGCCTATATCGCTCCAAAAGAAGCCGGAATCGGACATATTAAAAACAGATTGGATGCATTGCCGAAAATGGAAGGATTAAATCTCGTTTCTAACGTTTCGACTAAAAACGTTTACGAAAAGAATGTCGATTTTCCGGATTTTAGAGTAACTGTTATAGATTACGGAGTTAAATTTAATACGCTTAGATGCCTAAACGATATTAAAGCCGATGTTGCCGTGGTCCCGCATAATTTTTCGAAACAAGAGATATTGGCTACCGAACCCGACGGCATTCTTTTGTCAAACGGCCCCGGAGACCCTAAAACAATGGTTGAAGAAGTGGAAACATTAAAAAGCCTTCTCGGCGAAAAGCCCGTTTTCGGCATCTGTCTGGGACATCAATTGCTGTCGTTGGCTCTCGGTTTCGATACATATAAGCTGAAATTTGGACATCACGGAATAAATCAGCCGGTTAAGAATATTAAAACCGGAAAAGTAGAAATCACTTCTCAAAATCACGGTTTTTGCGTTAATTTGCTTAACGGCGGCGTAAATTATTCAAACGATACAAAACTGACCCATATAAATTTGAACGATAATACCGTGGAAGGCGTTAAAAATGAGAGGCTGAAGGCGTTTTCGGTCCAATATCATCCGGAAAGCTCGCCGGGACCAAGAGATTCAAGGTATCTTTTTTCGGAATTTAAAGAATTATGTTTAAGCGGCAAAAGAGAATTATAAATACCGCTAATTGCGTTTCGTCGTATCTGACCGTTTCTAACAGCGATTTTATTTCAAAGATAGACGCTCTTTACGGCTTAATGGAAAACTGCGAATTATGTCCAAGGCATTGCGGGGCAAAAAGGTTTAAGGGCGAAAAAGGCCTGTGTGGAGCGGCCGATAAATTAAAGATAGCGAGTATAAACCTGCATTTCGGCGAAGAACCGCCTATATCGGGGAAAACGGGTTCCGGAACCGTTTTTTTTAGCGGCTGTTCTTTGAAATGCAAATTTTGCCAGAATTATCCGATTAGCAGGTATTGCGCGGGAAATTTTTACGATACGGCGGAACTTGCGGACGGCATGATTAAGCTGCAGGAAAAAGGGGCGGTCAATATTAATCTTGTTACGCCTGCGCATTATATGCCTTTTGTAGCCGAGTCGATATTTCTGGCTAAAAAGATGGGGTTAAAAATTCCTATCGTTTATAATAGCTCAGGATATGAAGACGCAAAGCTGTTAAATCTGCTAAACGGAATTATAGATATATACCTGCCGGATATAAAATATTCGGACAATAAAAATGCTCTCAGCTATTCCGGTATCGCCGACTATGTCGAAATTAACAGAAAAGCGTTAAAGATTGTGTGCGGGCAGGTAAAAGAATTGAGAGTCAGTAAGTACGGAATTGCCGTTTCCGGTCTTTTAATAAGGCATCTTGTACTGCCTGAAGGTATAAGCGGATATGCGGATTCTTTTAAATTTATTGCGGAAGAACTCGGCGGGGATGTTCCCGTAAGTCTTATGAGCCAGTATTTTCCAGCTTATAAGGCGGAATATGACGGCAGATTAAATAGAAAAATTACGGAAAGAGAGTATTCTGCCGCAATTAAAGAATTAATCGATAAAAATTTAACTGGATTTTTTCAGAATGATTAAGGTGAAAAAATAAAATATGCCTAAAAGAACGGACATTAAAAGAATTTTAATAATAGGCTCCGGACCGATAATTATAGGGCAGGCCGCGGAATTTGATTATTCCGGGACGCAGGGAGCGAAAGCATTATCCGAAGAGGGATACGAGGTTATTCTCGTAAATTCCAATCCCGCCACTATTATGACCGACCCCGATTATGCCTATAAAACATATATTGAACCGCTGACTAAGGATTTTGTCGCCAAGATTATCGAAAAGGAAAGGCCGGACAGCATACTGCCGACGCTTGGCGGGCAGACGGCCCTTAATATTACATTAGAACTCTTTGACTCCGGAATTATACAAAAATACGGCTTGAATATTCTTGGAGCAAATATAGACGCTATTAAAAAAGCGGAAGACAGGGAATATTTCAAGAAAAGTATGGAAAAGATAGGAGTTCCGGTTTTGCAGGGCGGTTTTGCCAAAAATATGGAAGAGGCGTACGAGGTGCAAAAAAGCATCGGTTTTCCGGTAATCATAAGACCTTCTTTTACCCTTGGAGGAAGCGGCGGCGGCATAGCCTATAATATATATGAATTCGGCGATATTGCTTCAAACGGAATAAATTTAAGTCCTATAAGCGAAATATTAATCGAAAAGTCCGCAATCGGATTCAAAGAGGTAGAACTCGAAGTAATGACCGATAAAGATAAAAATACGATTATAATCTGTTCGATAGAAAATCTCGACCCTATGGGAATTCACACGGGCGACTCCATCACCGTTGCGCCCGTACAGACTTTAAACGACGGGGATTTACAAAAACTCAGGGACTATTCGATAAAAATAATGGCTGAGATAGGCGTAGAAACCGGGGGGTCCAATATTCAGTTTGCCCTAAATCCCGATTCCGACGATGTTTACGTTATAGAGATGAATCCGAGAGTTTCGAGAAGCTCCAGCCTTGCATCCAAGGCGACCGGTTTTGCCATAGCAAAAATTGCCGCTAAGCTTGCCGTGGGATATACTTTAGATGAAATTACAAACGATATTACGAAAAAAACGCTCGCATGTTTTGAGCCGTCCATAGATTACGTAGTAACGAAAATACCGCGTTTTACGTTTGAGAAATTTCCGCAGACAGACAGCACTCTTACGACGCATATGAAGTCGGTCGGCGAAGTAATGGCTATAGGCAGGACGTTCTGCGAATCGATTCAAAAAGCCGCCAGATCTTTAGAAAACGGATATTACGGGATAGAATCGCTTTACGGCCTTGATTTATCTTACGGCGCAGCGGAAAAAAAACAGGATGCCGAAATTATTAAAGAAGAAATAAAATCTTTAATAAAAAACAACGATTTCAGAAGATTGTTCTTAATAACCGATGCGTTAAGGATAAACTTTACCGTTGAAGAAATAAACGAATTTTCTAAAGTCGATAAGTGGTTTCTCAATCAGATTAAACTGATCGTCGAGCAGGAGAAAAAACTGTTTCTCGCCGGCAACGCGTTACAAGATATAGAACTTATCAGAGAATCTAAAGAAATAGGTTTTTCAAACAGAATAATCGCAAAATTAGTTGCAAAAAAGGGCGACGGCGGTCATATTTCGCCGGAGGAATATTTAAAAAAAGACGAAGAAGCTATTGCTTTAATAGAAAAAACGGAAAAAATTATAGACGAGGTATGCAGGACAAATAATATAACAAGAGTATTTAAAAAAGTCGATACGTGTGCGGCGGAATTTGAGGCAGCCACTCCTTATATGTATTCGTCTTATGATAAATTTAACGAAATTCAGCCGCTTGAAAACGAAAAAGTTATAATATTGGGAAGCGGTCCCAACAGAATAGGACAGGGCATAGAGTTTGATTATTGCTGCGTTCATTGTTCATTTGCTTTAAAAGAAAATAATTACTCGTCTATTATGTTGAACTGTAATCCGGAAACAGTTTCCACCGATTATGATACTTCATCGCGGCTCTATTTCGAACCTTTGACTTTCGAGGATACGGCGGCAATCTGCGAGGCGGAGAATAACCCTCCGGTCATACTGCAGTTCGGCGGACAAACGCCTTTGAAGTTAGCCAAAAAATTTGACTCAAAAGGCATTAAAATACTCGGCACTCCTTTTAAATATATAGATATAGCCGAAGACAGGGAAAAGTTTAAAAATATAATAAATAAATTAAATCTCAAACAGCCTGAAAGCGCTATGGCGTTTAACGGCGAAGAGATATACGAAAAGGCAAAAGCCATCGGGTTTCCGGTTTTATTAAGGCCTTCTTACGTTCTCGGCGGAAGGGCTATGGAAATAATATATAACGAAAGCGGCCTGACGGAATATATTAAAAAGATATTTCAGCAGGATGTTTCATTTCCTATATTGATAGATAAATTTCTGGAAGATGCTATAGAGGTTGACGTAGATGCTTTAAGCGATACCGAATCTGTTTATATTGCCGGAATAATGGAGCATATAGAGGAAGCGGGAGTGCATTCAGGGGACAGCGCCTGCTCTCTGCCGGCATTTTCTCTAGACGCAAATGCCGTGGAAAAGATAAAAGATATTACGGAAATAATATGCAGGGAATTTCACGTTAAAGGACTTGTAAATATTCAGTATGCCGTAAAAAATAACGAAATATACATAATAGAGGTTAATCCGAGGGCGTCGAGGACGGTTCCCTTTATAGGAAAAGCCACGGGAGTGCCCGTCGCAAAATTAGCGACCAAGATTCTTCTTGGGGAAAAAATTAAAAATTTTGGACTGGGGCGGTCTTTTAATATTAACTATTATTGCGTTAAGGAAGCGGTATTTCCGTTTTCTAAATTTTCAAACGTCGATCCTATGCTCGGTCCGGAAATGAGGTCAACGGGGGAAGTTATGGGAATAGACGCAAGCTTTGGAATGGCTTATGCCAAATCGCAGATTGCCGCCGGACAGAACCTGCCTTTATCAGGAAACGTTCTTATAAGCGTTAAAGACGAAGATAAAAAATATTTAAAAGAACTCGGCGAATCATTAATGAAATCGGGTTTAAATATACTTGCCACTAAAGGAACCTCCGAATATCTGGACGGAGTCGGTATTAAAAATCAAAGAATAAATAAAGTGAAAGAAGGCCGGCCGCATATAATAGACGCCCTTAAGAACAAAGAAATTTCTATGATTTTCAATACTCCGAGGGGTAAAAAATCTCTCGAGGATTCATATGTAATCAGGAGAAGCGCCATAGAGTTTTCTCTTCCGTATTATACTACTATGAGGGGCGCAACCGCCGCATGTATGGCAATTAAGGCGCTTAAAGAAAATAATTTGTCCGTAAACGCCTTGCAGGATTATTACAAAGGCATATAATAATTAGTATAATAATAAAATAATATTAAAGGATTATTTAGTTTAATATTTATTCGGAGGTGGTTGCATTGGCGGCAAACGAAAAAGCTTTTTATATTACGAAAGAAGGACACGATAATTTACTTAAAGAATTAAAGCGGTTGAAATCCGTAGAAAGACCGGCAAATATTAAAGCCATCGAGGAAGCGATAGCTCACGGAGATTTATCCGAAAATGCGGAATATCATTCCGCAAAAGAAAAACAGAGTTTCTTAACCGGCAAAATTATGGAGCTTGAAGACAGAATGGCGCGCGCCCAAGTTATAGACGTATCTAAAATTTGCGAAGAAAAGGTCGTATTCGGCGCAACCGTAAAACTATTGGATTTAAATTCCGATAAGGAAGTTTCGTATAAAATAGTCGGAGATACGGAATCCGATGTTAAAGAAGGAAAAATTTCCATAAGTTCTCCTATAGCCAAGGCCCTTATAGGAAAATGCATCGGAGACGAGGCAAAAATAAACGTTCCTAACGGCGTTAAAGAGTTCGAGATTATTGACATTAAATATGTTTAAGGTTATAATATAAACACACAGTATATTTATTTATACATACGATTTAATTTATAGAAAACAGGAGGATTTATGGCGTTAGATAAAGCAGAAGTATCAAAAGTTATCGATGAAATCAGACCTTCATTGCAGTATGACGGCGGAGACGTCGAACTGGTAAATATACACGACGACGGCACGGTTGACGTCAGGCTTAAAGGGGCATGCGCCCACTGTATGGGTTCTATAATGACCCTTAAAGGGGGCATAGAGCGCCTGCTTAAAGAACGTATCCCGGGAGTCAAAGAAGTCAACGCGGTTCAATAGCAGTTTAATTCAATATTCGACGAAAATAAAATATATTAAAATGCCCGCTTTTTAGCGGGCATTTTAATATTTAAATATAAATTCTTTTATTCGACTTTCCAAAATTCAGACATATTTCATAAGGAATTGTTTGCGCTATCGAAGCAATTTCTTGAATAGTAATTTCGTTAGAGCCGCTTTTCCCGGCTATTATTACCTCGTCGCCCGCCTTCACCCCTTTTATTTTCGTTATATCCGCCATAATCAGATTCATAGTGGCTATGCCTTTTATAGGGGCAAATTTACCGTTTATTAAAACCCTGCCCTTATTAGACATAAGTCTCGGTATGCCGTTGTCGTAGCCTGCGGAAATAACGGCAATAGTCATATCTATAGGCGCTTTAAACGTATTATTGTAGGAAACGAATCCGCCCTTTTTAACTTTCTTAATTTGTAAAACACTGGATTTTAAAGACATAAGCGGTTTAAGTCCAGTATTGCCGTTTGCGGCAATCATGTCTTCATTAGGGTCCTCATTCGGATTAAATCCGTAAAGTGAAATTCCGGGCCTAACGGCGTTTGAATAATCTTCGCCTATTTTGTCGTTAAAAAGCGCCGAACTGGCGCTTATGTGCGAATAGAAAGGCTTAATGCCGTTTTTATTTAAAAGAGAAACCGTTTTTTTAAAATTGGCTATCTGAAAATTTGTGTAATCTAAGTCGCTTCCTCCCGAAGATAAATGGCTGAATAAACCTTCTGCGTTAAAATATTTTTTATTTTCGTTAATGATGCCTGCGGCGGATTTTATCTCTTCTTCATTCAAGCCGAGCCTGCTCATTCCCGAATCTAATTTTATGTGAACATTTAGGGGTTTATTAAGCTTGGCGGATTTTGCCCTATCCAGAAGCATTTTTAGATAATCGAGGCTGAAAACCCCTATTCTTAAATTTAATTCAGCCGCTTCTTTCAAATCTTCGAGATGAACTCCTTTAAGCATAAGCAGTTTAGCCTCAGGGATCTTTTTAAGGATACCGTTAGCCTCGTCGATGCCTATAATTCCGAAAAAATTTATTCCGGCGTTAAAGAGCGTTTCGGCTGTAGGAACAAGTCCGTGTCCGTAAGCATCCGATTTAACAATTGCTATAATTGTTTTGTTTTTTGCGGATTTAAGCAGTTTTATAAAGTTTATGTTATTTTTAAGGTTTTCAAGATTTATGTAAAGCGAGGTATCCTTCATACGGTTTATTTTAAGAAAAAACGGCATAAAAGTCAATTTTATAAGATTTTATAACATTCAGTCTTGTCTGAAAGCGCAGTTTTTGATATTATATTAACCGGTATATAATATCAAAGAGGTTCAAAATGAATTTAAACGATATAAATTTTAATAAGATTATTAACAGCGCCCGCCTTAGCGATGAAGATTTCATAGATATTTTCATAGAGTCCAAGATTTCTACTTTATTGTCCAATGAAGGCAAAAGGCTTGAAAAAGCTATTAACGGCATGATTCAGGGGGCGGGATTAAGGCTTATTTCAAATAAAAAAACATATTACGCTTATACTAATAACCTTGAAGAAAATAATTTAATAAATATTGCGAAAGAATTAAAAGATGCCGCCGCCGGCGATATTAATAAAAAAGATAAAAAAGACGGCGGATTTAGATCTTTAAATTTTAACGAAAAACAGCCGAAAATAGATTTTAATATTATAAAGGATATTGCGGATATTTCTATCGACGACAAATTAAAGACGGTTGAACCTGCCGTTAAGTATTCATGGGAATTCGACAAAAGAGTCGTTCAGGTTAACATTACTTATTCGGATTACAGGCAGGACGTTATAATAATAAATTCCGCAGGGGATTTTATAAAAGACTTCAGAGAGAATCTGGCATTTCTTGCTCATGTAGTGGTTTCAAACGGAGAAAGGGTCGAGGTAGGCTATGAAGCAGCAGGAGGATTTACCGGATTTGAATTTTTCGATAAAAATATGCCGGAAGATATAGCAAATAAAGCTTTAAGCAGAGCATTAATCCAGCTTGAAGCCCCGTTTGCCCCTTCGGGAACTATGCCCGTCGTGTTATCCAGCGAAGCAGGCGGCACTATGATACATGAGGCAATCGGACACGGATTAGAGGCGGATATTGCAGGAAACGGCTTAAGCGTATATTCGGATAAAATAGGAGAATCGGTGGCGTCAAACTTAATAACGGTTATAGACGATTCTTCTTTAATCGGTAAACGCGGTTTCTATAGGTTTGACGACGAAGGGACTTATTCGGATAGAAACGTGTTGGTCGAGAACGGCGTTCTTAGAAAATATATGTCGGACAGGCTGTCATATATTAAATACGGATATGAGCTGACGGGCAACGGCAGGAGACAGTCTTACGAGCATGTTCCGATAGTCAGAATGTCAAATACGATGATTGCTCCCGGAAAATCGAATCCTGAAGATATTATAAAAAGCGTGGATAACGGCATATTTGTTAAAAAAATGGGCGGCGGTCAGGTAAATACCGTTACGGGAGATTTCGTATTCGACGTTATGGAAGGTTATACTATAAAGAACGGGGTTATATGCGAGGCTGTCAGCGGCGCCACTCTTATGGGAAACGGACCGGAGATACTAAAAAATATCGATATGGTGGGAAACGATTTAGGGTTCGGAATCGGTACATGCGGGAAAGACGGGCAGGGAGTTCCGGTTGCCGATGCTCAGCCCACGCTCAGAATTCCGTCGATAATAGTAGGCGGTAAAAATTCAAAATAACGAAAACAGGAATGGAAAGAATAAAAGACTGGAAATCATACCAAAAAACACTTAATAAAAGAAAAGGCAAGAAAAACAGATTTGTTAGCTTTATAAAATATACCGCAATACTGATATTTATCGTTTTACTTTTTTACGGGTCTTCCGCGCTTTATTTTTATGGAAAATCTATTTTTCTTGCCGCAAATAAAAAAGTGCGGGGAACGGGAATCAGACCTATATTGTTTATTAAAGACAGTCTGATCGGCAAAAAATTTTCTAATTTCGATATCGCTGACGTTAAATCGGTCAAGTCTTTAAAAAAATACTTCAAATACAACCCCCCTGTATTTAAAACTATCCTTAACGGTCATTATGTTCAAAAAATAGGCGGCTATACTATAGTTTACACGGTTAATCCCGCCGTGCAAAAAGAGGCGGAAAAGGTTTTTGAAAAATATTCCGTTCCGTTCGGTGTTTTAGCTGCCGTAAATCCCGATACCGGAGCGGTGCTCGGTTTTGCATCTTATTCTTATAATAAAAGCAAATCCGATGAAATTTCCCCTCTTATTGCTTACCCTTCAGGTTCGTTAGCCAAAATAATAACCGCTTCCGCCGCAATAGAATCCAAAGGTTTTTATCCCGGGCTTAATATATGCTTTAACGGAACGATGTACGGGACTGATAAAGCTTACTGGAAACAGAATATAGGAACGGGGTCAAATACGATATCTTTTAAACAGGCTTTTGCAAAATCATGCGACGTGGCTTTCGGCAAAGTTGCGGGATATTATGTGGGCAGGAAATTATTAACGGATTATTTTAATAAATTTTATTTTAATAATAAAATACCTTTTATTCTAGACCTCCATAAAAGCAAAGCCTATATACCTAGAAAATTTTATCAATTAGAACTTACGGGGGCGGGTTTTAAAAACGTAAAAATGACGCCTCTTCATGCCGCGTTAGTCGCAGGTTCCGCTGTTAACGGAGGTAAAATAGTCAAGCCGTATATAATAAAGGAAATTATATCTTCATCGGGCAAAGTCGTATATATCCATAAAGATGCCGGTATTTTAAATGTCCCCATAACGACTAAAACGGCGTATATTTTAAAACGGATGATGATTGCAACCGTTACTAAAGGAGTAGCCCATCCGGATTTTTACAGCACAGCCGGCAGATATATGCTGCCGGGGGTTATTGCGGGAGGTAAGACCGGAACGATATCGGGTAATAATCCCCAAGGACTTTATCAATGGTTTGCGGGATTCGGAGAAATGAACGGAAAGAAGATAGCGCTGTCGGCTCTCGTAATAGAAAACCCCGTCTGGAGAATAGAAGGCGGAGGAGTGGCCGAAAAAGCATTACTTGCTTATTTTTTTTGATATAATATAATATAAAATAATTATATAGGAGTTTAAGATGGCAAAAATTATTCCGTTTGAATATTTCGAACCGGTTTTGGAACATTCCGTGTCTAATATGAAGAGAATTAAAAAAGAGCTTGGGCTTGCCGAAGATATTGTTTCTATCGACTATGTGGGGCTGACAATCCTGAATATAACAAAATATAACGACGATTTCGTAAAAACTATCGCCGGAGTATTGAGAGATTCCGATGTAATATCCGTTAAAAATAATCTTATTTATTTATTTTTACCCGGTACGGATTTTGAAGGCTCGATGGATATAATCGGCGATTTCAAAGAATTTTACGAGGATGCTTTCGATTATATCGTTTCCGCGACCCTCCTGAAAGATTTAAAAAGTGTAAAGGACATATTGTCCGAATTAGACAAACTCGCTCAGGATAAGGGTTGGAGAGTATAACTTCATAGAAATGCAATAAAAATTTAACGCAATTGTAATATATCCTTCATAATTCTGAAACAATATCCTTTTATAATAGTATATAAGTAAAAAATATTAGTATAAAAGGATATTGTTTTATGATTACTTCGCTTAACAGCGCCACATTTATCGGCATCAACGCCGTTTTAGTAAATGTAGAAATATTTATATCCAACGGCATACCGGGGATTATGATTGTAGGTTTGCCGGATGTATCGACTAAAGAAGCTAAGGACAGAGTTAAAGCAGCGATAAAAAATTCCGGCTTCGAATATCCGGTTAAAAAAATTACTATAAATCTGGCCCCCGCAGATTTAAGAAAAGAGGGTCCCCTCTTCGACCTGTCTTTTGCGGTAGGAATCCTAATCTCCGCCGGTATGCTTAAATGTGCCTTAAACCTAAATGATTATATTATTGCGGGAGAACTTTCCTTAAACGGTAAGATAAAAAAAGTTAACGGCGTAATAGCTCTGGGCATACTCGCCAAAAAATTAAATAAAAAACTTATAATCCCATATGAAAATATAAATTCCGCAAGGTTTCTCGGGACGGATTTTCTTGCTTTCAGCCATTTGAAAGATATATGCGCTTTTATTTCGGGGATGCGGAGCTCCGTTTATATTCATAATATTGAAGATGCCCCGCCTTCTTCTTTCGAAAGGATTATGTCCGGAATAAACAATACCGCAAAAGCAGGAGAAAATTATCCCGATTTTTCAGATATTAAAGGGCAGGAGTTGGCAAAAAGGGCAATCGTGACCGCTGTTTCAGGGCATCATAATATTTTAATGATAGGGCCTCCCGGCAGCGGAAAAACAATGTTAGCTCAAAGCATTGAGGGGATTCAGCCGGATCTATCGCTTGAGGAATCTATTGAAACATCGAATATTTACAGTTTTTCAAATAAAAAGATTAACGACGAAACCGGACTTATCATAAGAAGGCCTTTTATTCCCGTGCATCATACCGTATCTATCGCCGGATTAATCGGCGGCGGCGCTTCAAATCCGCTTCCGGGGGATATAAGCATGGCTCATAACGGAGTTTTGTTTATCGATGAATTTTCTGAATTAAGCAAAAAAACGCTGGACAGTTTAAGGCAGCCTATGGAAGATAAGGCGATAAACCTGTCGAGAAGTAGATTTTCAACAGTTCTACCGTGTAATTTTATGTTGGCTGCGGCAATGAATCCGTGCCCTTGCGGTTATTACGGGGATACAAAGCATGAATGCAAATGTTCAAGCGCGGAAATTTATAAATTTTACACGAAATTGTCGGGGCCGATTCTTGATAGATTCGATATATTTATAGAAGTTTATTCCGCGGACATAGACAAATTAATAATTAATGAAAAAGCGGCAAGTTCCCCTGAAATTAAAAATTCAATAGAAAAAACAAGGCAGATACAGTTGGAAAGATTCCGGGATACCGGAATCAGATTTAACGCGGGGGTAAAAAGTTCCGAGATAGAAAAATATTTTGCCGTTTCCGATTCTGCTTTAAAACTTGCGCAAAGCGCGGTAAAAAAGTTAAACATATCTTCGAGGGGATATTATAGGATATTGCGGGTTTCCCGCACTATAGCCGACTTAGACCGGAAGGACGAAGTGGATGACGGCGCCGTTCTTGAGGCTTTGAATTATAGAAATACAAAATTATTGAGGGTATGATTAACCACTAATCCCGATTTAGAAAATATTTTAATAAATTCTAATATTCCGTCATTGCGAGCGTAGCGAAGCAATCTCGTTTTAGATTGCTTCGCTACGCTCGCAATGACGGAATTAAGTAATTCAGGTAATTCATATATAAAAATCTCTAAATCGGGATTAGGGGTTAACGGCATAATTTGACTTTTCATATTTCAAATGATAGACTTTTAAGAAATAGGTTCTATTTAAACTTTATCTCAAAAAGTTAAGGGAAACAGGTTAGATTCCTGTGCTGTTCCCGCAGCCGTAAAAACTTATGGCGGACTTTATTAATATTAAAAGTATTAAAGTAAAGCCCGTTGTTAAGGATATTTCGATATGCCACTGGCGCAGTTTGCATTTGTATTTGCCGGGAAGGTGAAATGTCCGCATGTTTAAGCCGGAATACCTGACTTTTAAGATATTAAAATTAATTTAATTTTAATTAGCGGGAGGTCTAATTATGTTTTTGCGCCCATCTTCCTTTGGCTTCAAGCAAAGGCTTGTTCTTCTTTACTCATTTTTATTCGCATTTTTATTAATCTCCATAATCCTTTTAATCGATAGGTCTAGCGTATTTCCGGTCTTATTAAGTTTAGGCTCCCTCGCTTTTTTTTTCGGCATAAAACATGCCCTTGATGCCGACCATATTGCCGCTATAGACAATACTACCAGAAAATTAATGAATGACGGTAAAAAACCGGTAGGCGTCGGCTTTTTTTTCTCGGTCGGACATTCATTGTCGGTTTTTATTTTGACATTAATAACCGTTATAATCGGAAAATTCGTCGTTAAAGCCTATCCGGAATTAGGCAATTTGAGCAATGTCCTTGGAACCGGAATATCGGCTTTATTTTTGTATCTTATAGCTTTTATGAACGTCATTATTTTAATAAGTATCATCAGGATTGCAAAGGACTTTAAAGACTTTAAAAATAAGAAGATAGAAGAAGAGCTTTTAAAAAGAGGTTTTATGTTTCGTTATTTCAACGGAATTATGAAACTGATATCGTCAAGCTGGCAGATGTTTTTTGTAGGAGTTTTATTCGGCATTGGGTTCGATACGGCATCCGAGGTTGCCATACTTTCTATGTCCGCCGTATTTGCTTCGGCAGGCAGACCGTTAGTCGATGTTATGATACTGCCGTTAGTATTTTCATCGGGCATGGTTTTACTTGATTCGACCGACGGCGTGGTTATGCAGTATGCATATAGCTGGGCATTTCTAAACCCCATAAGGAAGATATTTTATAATATTTCCATAACGAGCATTTCCGTTTTTCTGGCATTCGGCGTGGGAACGCTGGAATGGCTTCAGGTTATAGGGATGGAGTATAATTTGAAAGGCCGCCCGTGGGATTTTTTTAATCATGTATCTTTTGCGGCTTTAGGAGGCGGTATAGCCGTAATATTAACCTCGGCTTGGCTTTTATCGCTGGCGGTGTATAAATTCAGCAGGGTGGAAGAAAGGTATAATATCGACGGTATTGAATAAAAATTTTTGTTAAGACGCCGTTTCAGTTAATCAAAAACGAAAAAAGCATCGGGGTCGTTTTCGTATCTAATCTCGTCGATTTGCTCTTTCTTCATTTTACCGGCGAATAGTTTATTTGCGGCATTGATGACAAGCCCGTTTTTTCCGCCTACGTTTTTATATGCGTGAACAATTCCGGGCGGAACTATAAGCGTAGAGGGCTTGTTTTCCCCAAGAAACAATATCTTTTTATTGAGATAAGTCGGAGAGTCCTTTCTGTTGTCCCATAATATGATTTTAAAATCGGAAGGACCTATAAAGCAAAAATAGTCGGTTTGATATGTATGTTCGTGAGGTCCCCTCCTGATTCCCGGCATAGTTAAAGAAATATAAGACATCAGAGGGAAAATCGATTCGTCTAATTCGTCGCTTCTATACAGTTCTGCAAGCCAGCCGCGCTCATCTATATGTTTTACGATATCTTTAACGACCACGTCTTTAATGTCTGATAATTTGAAAGAAAGCTCCATTTTATTTTAAACGCTTTATTTTTAAGTTTTTTTAGGATAAAATTTATAATAATATTCCGATTTTGATTATAGTATATATTTTAGGTTAAAATCAATGAAAAATTATAAAAGATACCATCCGGTCACGTGGCTGATTTTATTAATTCCTATAGCCGTGCTTTCTTTCGGAATAAAATATTATAACGATAACAGGCTGATATTCGGAATAAGCGCAATGGTCTGGTTTTTTATATTAATGGACATAATAACGGTGATTTTAACCTATGCCGCATATTTAATAGAGAAAAAAAATATAAAAGAATTAAAATCAAAGCATGGTCAAGAGTAATATTCCGATTATAATCATCTTTTCATTTTTATTTTTAGTCGCTTTTGCAGGTTTTTTATCCAAAAAATTTGAAGC
>JAJYYS010000012.1 GCA_021800745.1 bacterium | reverse complement strand
GTCTAACTTAGAGATTGGTTAGCTGACGCTCGCAATGACATTGTACAGTCATTGCGAGGAGTCGGAGACGACGAAGCAATCTAAAACAGATTGGTTAGCTGCGCTGGACTTCGTCCGCTACGCTCGCAATGACGCTACTTTAAAATTTTAAAATCTTTAAAATTAGACAGGTCGTTCTGTTCGTAAAGTTTGACTTCTTTTACTCTGGAAGAAGGAGGGCCGACGTGAACCGAAGCGATAATTTCCTTTATTTGTTCTTCCCCGCCTTCGAAAAATGCTTCTACGTGACCGTCATGAGTGTTCATGACGTATCCTTTGACGCCTATTCTTTCGGCTTCAAGTTTTGTAAAATTACGAAAATTAACGCCTTGAACTATTCCCTTAATTATAACTCTGTAAGATTTTAACGCCATTATTAAAATTAAAACTTAATTACTATTTCGTGTGGTGCGCCGCCGTGTGTTTATGGTGCTCGGCATGGGTATGCGCGCTATGAGCCTGCTTATTGACTTTTTCTTCCAGCGTTTTTATTTTTTCTTCCAATTCTTTAATTTCCGAACCGCGTGCTATATCGGCTTTACTGAGCGCTTTTTTTACGGATTCGTCGATTAAAGACAACATCTTCTCTTTATTAGACTCGTATATGCCTTTCATTTTTTTAGAAAAATCCGCGGCTTCTTTTTTTCCAAAATCCTGAGTTACGATAAATTCATCGAGAATTTTTTGAAATCTATCCTCAGTTGCGGTAAGAACGGTGCCGATAAATTCGGTAAACTTATCGAGCGGCGTTTTTGAATTCTCCATACGAACCCCCTTTATTTAATATTAATTAACTTATATTATAATATAAGTATATCATTAATATTTATAAAAGAATCGAGTAAATATAAAATATTATATTTTATATTTACTGCTGGCGTGCCATATCGAGCCTTTCTATTTTGGCTTCTTTGCCTTTTTTCTTTCTTAAATAATACAGCTTTGCCCTTCTGACTTTTCCTTGATATAGCAGTTCGATTTTATCGATTAAAGGAGAATTTACTAAAAAAGTTTTTTCTACCCCTACGCCGTAAGAATTTTTTCTGACGGTAAATGCCGACCGAAGACCGCTCCCTTTTCTTGCGATAACGACCCCTTCATAAACCTGGATCCTTTCCTTATCGCCTTCTTTTATCTTTTGATGCACTTTAACCGTATCTCCCGATTTAAATATGGGCGTATCGGTTTTCAAAGATGAATTTTCGATTTTTTCGATGATATTCATTGAAATCTCCTTTATTTTTTAGTTATGATTTATATTAAGATTCAGTTTCTCCGCTATTTTCGTTAAAAGGACGGCCCCTGTTTTCCGCCGTCTTTTTTAACGCTTTTTCCGTTCTCCATTCGTTTATCAGCTTATGGTTGCCGCCGAGCAGGACATCCGGAACAGGCTTGCCTTTCAAGACTTTTGGTTTAGTATATTGCGGATATTCCAGTATTTTGCCGAAATTGCCGGAAAGACTTTCTTCTTTAAGAGAATCGGGGTTTCCGAGAAATCCCTTAAAATATCTGCTGACGGTTTCTATGAAGACGACGGCGGCTATTTCTCCGCCGGATAATATATAATTTCCTATCGATACTTCAATTCCGCCGGTAATATCCGTCACTCTGGCATCTATTCCTTCGTATCTTCCGCAAATTATTATTATATGGTTATAGCCGGACATATCTTCGGCTATGCTTGAATCAAGTAATTTTCCGGATGCGGACATTATTACCGTAATATGTTTTTTATTTTTGTATGTATAATTGGTTAAAGAATGTTCGTAGGCTTTAAGGATAGGTTCAGCCATTAAAAGCTGGCCGGCTCCGCCGCCGTAAATCTTATCGTCCACCCTTTTATGCTTATCATTAGAAAAATCTCTTGGATTAATTATATTTATTTCTACGAGGCCGGTTTTTAAGGCTCTCCCGATGAGTCCCGTTTTAAGGAAAGACTCGAAATATTCAGGCATTATCGAAATGACGTCTATAATTTTTTTATTTTCGTCGATCTTATGAATCATATTTTATAATTTTCTTCGTTTTTTATCGCTATTTTTGAATTTTTAATGTCTATAAACGAAATGTTGTCTTCGGTCATGGGAATTAAATAAGTTGCCTCGATTGATTTTATTTCGATTATATCCGCTTCCCCCGGATAAATTTGCGAAACCGTTCCTATTTCTTGATCGTTTTCGTTATAACAGTTTAAGCCTATTAAATCCGAAATTAAATATTCGCCCCGTTTTAAATTTATATCGGTTTTTTTAATATA
Source organism: bacterium (assembly GCA_021800745.1). The sequence goes on along the minus strand of JAJYYS010000012.1, from coordinate 15,692 downwards.
TACGGGGACCTTTTTAAAATTTTCGGCCGATTCTATAGAATTAACGCCGCAAAGCTTTATCAGATACCCCTTGTTTACCCGCCTTATTTTTTCGATTTCCAGCCGTCCAAGTTCGCAATTCTCCTCAACAAATAGCGGAATATCCGAATCCAATGCATCCGACAGGGGATTATAAGTTGTAAATAAAAGTTCTCCGCAAATACCATGGGGTTTTATAAATTCCCCTATGCAGATACAGTCGTTCATTTACCCTGTTTTTTAACCAAAGACATAACCGTATCGCTCGGTTTAGCGCCTAAGCTTATCCATTTGTCGAACTTGTCTTTATCGATAGTGAATTGAGCCGTATTCGCGCAGGGATTATAAGTCCCCAATATCTCGATGAATTTTTTTTGCACGGCTTTCTCGCCGGAAGCCGCCACGATTCTGTAAAAAGGTTTTTTGTGAGAACCGATTCTTGTAAGTCTGATTTTTACCGCCACTTGAGATCTCCTTTGTTAAACATATTTTTAATATTATTTATATTCTTTAAAGAACCTAATTTGTTTTTTTTGAACGATTTCATAATTTTTTTAACTTCTTCGAATTTGTTTATAAAGATATTCACGTCGTTAACGGTCGTGCCGCTTCCAAGAGATATTCTTTTGCGCCTTCCGCCGTTAAGAATATCCGGATTAATCCTTTCTTTTTCGGTCATAGAGTTGATTATGGCTTTAATTTTGACAATTTCTTTTTCCGCCGCTTCGGAATTGAATTTATCTTTAATTTTCGAAAATCCCGGAATCATACCGGCTATCTGGGCAATGCCGCCGATTTTAGACATCATTTTAAGCTGTTCCGCAAAGTCTTTTACGGTAAAATCCTTTTTATTAAGCGAGTCTTCGATAGATTTTGCCGATTTTTCGTCGATGGAATCCTGAGCTTTCTCTATCAGGCTTAGTATGTCGCCCATTCCCAGTATTCTGTCCGCTATTCTGTCGCCGTAAAAGACTTCGAAATCGCTCAATTTTTCGCCGACGCCGATAAATTTTATCGGTTTTTTAACGGTTTTTTTAATGGAAAGAGCCGCTCCGCCTCTTGCGTCGCCGTCAACTTTCGTCAAAACTACGCCGGATATATCGAGGGCTTCATTGAACGTCTTGGCGACCGTCACGGCGCTCTGTCCGAGCATGGAATCGGCAACGAATAATATTTCGTTGGGATTAAATTTATTTTTAAGAAGTTTAAGCTCGTTCATTAACGGCTCGTCTATTTCGAGCCTCCCGGCGGTATCCACTATTATAGTATCGTATGCCTGTTTTTCGGCAATGTCGATGGCGTTTTTTAGTATCTCATCGGGTTTTTGCAAAACCTTTCCGTTTTCTTCAGGGGTTTCGTAAACGGGTATATTGATGCTTGAGCCGATTTTCTTTAGCTGTAGTATTGCCGCAGGCCGGTAAACGTCCGCCGGAACAAGATAAACTCTGCGCTTCATTCTGTGCAGATAAAGAGCAAGTTTACCCGCCGTAGTGGTTTTACCTGAGCCCTGAAGCCCTATAAGCATAATAATAACGGGCGGTTTCGCTTTAATATTTAAAGGTTCGTTGTTTCCTAATAGTTCGACGAGTTCGTCTCTTATTATTTTTATAATTTGCTGGGCAGGGGTGAGGCTGTCCGCGACTTTTTCGCCTATAGCCTTATTTTTTACGGATTCTATAAATTCTTTTACTATAAGGTAATTTACGTCGGCTTCAAGCAAAGACAGTCTTACTTCTTTAAGGCTGTCTTCGATATTTTTTTCCGACAGCTTGCCGTAACCCCTAAGATTTTTAAAAACCCTTTCGAGTTTTGTGCTCAGTCCGTCAAACATTTAATAAGTTTAATAATTTAGTTATTTTATAGTATGATTATATAAATTTTTTTAAGAAAGATTTATATAATCGAAAACTAACATTTTATTAGTTTTTTAAAAATATGTCAATATGCAGAAAATATTAAAATTAATCGAACCTTTTTCTGTAATTTATTGCCTCGGATAGAGTGTCTTTATCGACGTATTCCAGATCGGAACCGATTGGGATTCCGCGTGCCAGCACGGATATATTGACATTGTAAGGAGATAATATTTTTTGTATATATATAGAAGTTGCTTCCCCGTTTGAATTGGGATTAAGAGCAAGTATTATTTCTTCGAAACCGCCGGTTTCTACTCTGCCTGCAAGCTCTCTAAGCCTGAGGTCGGATGGGGTAACGCCTTCCAGCGGATTAATTAAACCATGCAGAACATGGTAATAACCGTTATAATTGCCGCTTTTTTCAAATACGTAAATTATTTCGGGATTTTCAACGATGCAAAGCTGTTTATGGTTTCTGGACCGATTATTGCATATAGGACACAAGTCGTCCGAACTGAGATTAAAGCAGTTTTGGCAAAGTTTAATATTTTGCTTTGCATTTTTGATAGCATCCGCAAGGTTATAAGCTACGGATTCATTTTGGGACAGTATATAAAAAGCTAATCTTCTTGCCGATCTTTCGCCTATGCCCGGCAGTTTTTTCAGTGCAAAGACTATATCTTTGATGTAATCGGAATGATTTAAAGGCATAAAGTCACCGGCTAGAAAAGACCGGGCAGATTAAGCCCGCCGGTTATTTTAGACATTTCGCCCGTAACCATATCTTTCGATTTATTAAGAGCTTCATTTATCGAAGCGACGATAAGGTCCTGCAGCATTTCCACGTCGTCAGGGTTAACCACCGTTTTATCTATTTTAATTTCTAACAATTCCTGTTTTCCGTTTACCTTTGCCGTAACCATTCCGCCGCCGGAACCGGCTTCTACTATTTTAGAGCCTAGTTCTTCCTGCATTTTTAGCATATCCGATTGAAGTTTTTGCGCCTGTTTTAACATTCCGGCGATGTTTTTTGACATATTGTTTATCCCCCGTAATTTTTAATAATATTTTATTTGATTTAAAGTTTTTTTGCAAATTAACTTTTTAATTTTTTTCAATTCTTTCTATGCCGCTTCCGAATATTTCTTTAATATCTTCTATGACGCCGCCGGTATCTTTTTTTTCTGCCGCATATGCCGCGGATTGTGAATCGTCGTCTAATCTTCCTATTATGTTTTTTAACGGTTCGATTTCCGTTTTTTTATTGAATTCGTTTAATTTTTCGTCCGTCTTTAAAAAATGGTCGAATAATTTTTCATGTTCTAAGGAAACGCCGCTCCCATTCGTCGATTCAGACGGTTTGTCAGCCGTTAAATTTGAATTTTTCATGGGTGCCGCATTATCATTATTTTTTAAGCCGGTTTGTTCCGCAATGCCCGTGTGTCCGCCGTGCGCTTCAAGCCCGCCCGCCGTTTTCAAATTATTAAGTCCGCTTATAAGTTCCCGCACGTCTTTTTTTCGCGGTATGTTAAAAAGCCTGAAAAGAGTCAGTTCCAGCATTAACAGGGGCGATGAAATCCTTTGATATTTGATATCTGCGTTGATCATAATATCTATCATGTCTAAAAGTTCTTCGGCTGATTTTTGTTCGGCGAAAGGAATTAAAGAATTAATTTCTTCGTCGGTTAAATCGTAAATCAGGTCTTTATACTTCAGTTTTACGATTAAGATGTTTCTTATATAAAGCGCCGCCTGCTTCATAAACTGTCTTAGGTCGGCTCCTGATTCGTATATTTCCCTTGCCGCTTTTATCGAACTTTCGTAATCTTTTGCAAACAGGGCATTGATAAGATTAAATATTATAGACTTCGTCGTCAGTCCAAGCACGGGAGAGACGTCTTCTTTTATATCCTTTCCGAAATAAGAGATAGCGGTATCGAAAATAGAAAGCGAATCTCTCAATGAACCGTCAGCCAGCGATGCGATAATCATAAGATTTTCATCGGTTACCGAAACGTCTTCGGCTAGAGCTATTTCTTTTAGTTTATCGAAAATAATTTTTGTAGGTATCCTTTTAAAGTTAAATCTCTGGCATCTTGAAAGGATAGTTTCGGGAACCTTATGAATCTCGGTAGTCGCAAATATAAATTTTGCATGGGCGGGCGGCTCTTCAAGCGTTTTTAAAAGTGCATTGAAGGCGCTGTTGGACAGCATATGAACTTCGTCTATTATATAAATCTTAAATCTGAAACTCTGGGGAGAATATATTATGCTTTCTTTCAAATCCCTTATGGAATCGACTCCGGTGTTAGATGCGCCGTCGATTTCGATGACATCGACGGAGTTTCCGCCCTGAATCTGAAGGCAGGCGGGGCAGACTCCGCAGGGGTCGGCGGTAGGGCCTTTTACGCAGTTTATCGATTTTGCGAGTATTCTTGCGATGGAGGTTTTGCCCACCCCCCTTGTTCCCGTAAATATGTAAGCATGCGAGACCCTGTCGTTGATGACCGCATTTTTAAGCGTCTGGATAATCGCGTCCTGTCCGATAATTTCATCGAAAATCTTTGGTCTGTATTTTCTTGCAAGCACCTGATACATTTTATCTATTATAACATATAAGCGCCGAAATTTTGCAAGCAAAGTTGATTTTTAAATAAAAAATTGCTAAACTTTATAAACTATGCAAAAAAATACGGAAAGTTTTATCGATTTTAAGGATTTTCCCAAAAATTACGATTATCAAACCGTAGAAAAAAAAATATCGCAATATTGGGAAGATAATAAAATCTATAAATTTGAACCTTGCGATAAAATCAGGAAAGTTTATTCAGTAGATACTCCTCCGCCTTATGTTTCTTCGTCGCATCTTCATGTCGGACACGTAATGAGTTATTCTCAGGCCGAATTTATTATAAGGTATAAGAGGATGAAAGGATTTAATGTTTTCTATCCTATGGGGTTCGACGACAACGGTCTTCCGACGGAACGTTATGTGGAGAAAAAATATAAAATAAACAAATCTAAGATAACGAGGGAGGAATTTATAGACTTATGCCTTAAGGAAACCAAGTCGGGCATAGAAGTTTATAAATCTCTCTGGAAGTCTGTCGGAATAAGCGCAGATTACGGATTATCCTATTCCACTATAGACGAAAGATGCAGAAAGACTTCGCAAAAATCTTTCCTTGACCTTTATAATAAAGGACTAATAGAAAGGCGCAACGAACCTATATTATGGTGTCCTCAGTGCAGAACCTCTCTTGCGCAGGCGGATGTAGTCCTTGAAGAATTCAGCGGCGTTCTGTACGATATAGAATTTAAATCTATGGACGGCAAAGGTCTTATAATATCTACGACGCGTCCCGAACTTCTCGGTGGATGCGTTGCGGTTTACGCCAACCCTGCGGATGAAAGATACGGATTTTTGAAAGGGCAGAACGTTAATGTTCCCCTATATAACAAAGAAGTTCCGGTTAAATACGACGAATCGGTGGATATGCATTACGGAACGGGACTTATGATGGTCTGCACATGGGGCGACGCCGAAGACGTTAAAAAATGGAAGGAGCATAAACTCGATACGGCGATAGTAATAGATAAAGCAGGAAGATTAAACGAGCTATCGGGAAAATTTAACGGATTAAACGTTAAGGAAGCCAAAAAAGCCGTAGTCGAGGACTTAAACGAAAAGTTTTTGATAAAAGGAGAAAAACCCCTTATACACAACGTTGGAGTGCACGACAGATGCGCGACTCCTGTAGAGTTTATTCTTGCGGAGCAGTGGTTTATAAAAATACTCGATAATAAAGACAAATTTATCGGCGCCGGCAATCAGATGACCTGGCATCCCGAATTTATGAAAGCCCGTTATGATGAATGGATTAACAATCTTAAATGGGATTGGAATATTTCGAGGCAGAGATTTTACGGCGTCCCTTTCCCTGTATGGTATTGCTCCGAATGCGGCGAGGTTATTACTGCGGCGGAAACCGAACTGCCGGTAGATCCGGCAGCAAATTCACCTGCGGTCAACAAATGTCCTAAGTGCGGAGGAAAAGAATTTAAGCCCGAAACCGACGTTATGGATACATGGATGACGTCTTCTATGACGCCTCTTATAAATTCGCGTTGGGCTTACGGCGACATTGAAAGCAAGGAGCTTTTAAATACGATTTATCCTATGGGTTTGCGTCCGCAGGCTCAGGAAATTATCAGGACTTGGCTCTTTTATACCGTGGTTAAATCTATTTACCATACGGAAAACATACCGTTTAAAAATATAATGATAAGCGGATGGGGTCTTGATAAAAACGGAAAAAAAATGTCTAAAAGCCTTGGAAATTTTGTCGGTCCGGAAGATATAATAAGCAAATATTCGGCGGACGCCCTTAGGTACTGGGCATCTAAAGCAAATCTCGGGCAGGATTTGCGTTTTAACGAGGAAGACGTAGTTGCAGGCAGAAAGCTTTTAATCAAAATATGGAATGCGGCAAGGTTTTTGATTACCAATATATCTACGGAATTCGATCCTTACGAAAAAAACATATCCGACCTTAAATTGAGCCGGATAGATAAATGGGTGCTGACGGAATTTGAAAATGCCCTTAAGGTTTGCGAAAATAATATGGAATCGTATGAATATTCATTTGCATTAAGAACCGCCTCCGATTTTTTTTATAATATTTATTGCGATAATTATCTGGAAATTATAAAAAACGTATTCTGGGATGAAGGCGAAGAAAATGCCGAAAGAAAAAAAACCGTTTTAAACGTAATGTATTTTGTTTCTTTAAATATATTAAAAGTTTTCGCTCCATTTATGCCTTTTATTACCGAAGAACTATATCTATCTTTTTATGGAAATTTTGAAAAAGGCAAGAGCATCCACCTATCTATCTGGCCTGAATTCAAAAAAGAACTAATTTTCAGCGATTCGGTAAAAATTGCGGGTATTTTATTAAACATTCTCGAAGCTTCGAGAAAATTGCGGACCAATTTAAACCTTCATCAGAATCATAGAATAGGCAAGATTTTAATTCAGACGTTAAACCCCGATTATATCGGCATTATAAATGAAATATCGGGCGACATAATGTCCGCGGTAAGAGCGGAACGGGTGGTGTTTTCCGATAAAGCTGATTTTAAAACCGCGGACGGCGACATTTTTATATCATTGGAAAAATGAAATTGACATTTTACGATTTTAATTTAATAATAGAGCATATATTTTTATAAAGGAGATTTTTAAATGGCAAATCCAAAGAAAAGACATTCTAAGTGCAGAAGGGATAAGAGAAGAACTCACGACAGCCTTACGCCGGTGAATTATTCGAAGTGTCCAAATTGCGGGGAACCCGTTCTCTCGCACAGAATGTGTCCAAACTGCAAAACATATAAGGGCAGAAAAGTCGTAACCGAAAAAACGCCGGAAAACTCTTGACCCATTATATAGCCCGTCAATTTTATAAGAATGGAGAGACTATTTAATGATTAGAATAGCTCTGGACGGTTTCGGTTCCGATAAAGCTCCGGAACCGGAGATTACGGGAGCGATAGCCGCCGTTGAGTCTAACAAAGATTTAGAGATAATAATTACGGGAGACGAGGCCGCTTTAAAAGATGTTATCCAAAAAAATAATTATTACGGCTCAAGAATTAAAATAGTAAATGCGCCGGAACGGATAACGATGAACGATTCTCCTTCGGCTGTAGTAAGGAATAAAAAAAACTCTTCAATGCGCGTTGCCTATGAGCTTGTTAAAAATAAAGAGGCGGATGCCATTATAAGCGCGGGTAACAGCGGGGCTTCTTTAGCTATAGCAATGTTTGTTTTTAAAAGGATTAAAGGCATCGACAGACCCGCCATAGCGACGATTATGCCTGCGGTAGGCGGATATACCGTTTTGATAGACGCAGGCGCCAACGTCGATGTAAAACCTTATCATCTTGCGGAATTTGCAATAATGGGTTCCGAATACGCCTCTTTTATGAAAGGCATTAAGAATCCAAAAATAGGGATACTCAGCAACGGCGAGGAAGCGTCTAAAGGCAACGACCTTACCAGAGAGGCTTTCGGGATAATAAAAAATACGGATTTAAATTTTTACGGCTATGTGGAAGGCAGAGAAATATTTAACGGAAAAGTTGACGTAGTAGTTTGCGACGGATTTACGGGCAATGTTATTTTAAAGGCGTCGGAAACACTTGCGGAAACGATATTTAATCTACTTAGAGAAGAAATAAATAAAAGTTTTATGGCTAAATTAGGTTTCTTTATGGCAAGAAAATCATTGAAAAAATTTAAAAAACTTGTCGATCATAACGAATACGGCGGCGCGCCTCTTCTGGGAGTTAACGGCGCGGCTTTTATCGCCCACGGCGGAGCAAGCGCCAAGGCTTTAACCAGTGCCATATTAGTCGCAAAACATTTTGTAGAAAAAGGTATAAATGTCAATATAAGCCATAAGATAGAAGCTAATGCAAAAAATATAGGCTGTTAATGAGGATTCAAATTGATATATTCTAAAGTTATCGGGGTAGGTTCGTTCGTTCCCGAAAGAGTGCTTGCCAACGATGAATTGTGCAACATAGTAGATACGTCGGATGAGTGGATTACTTCCCGGACGGGTATAAAAGAGCGGCGAATCGCGGAGAAGGGTTTAACGACATCGGATATAGCGGCCGAAGCGTCAAAAAGAGCGATCAAACTTTCGGGGTTAAATCCTCAGGACATCGAATTAATATTAGCGGGAACAATTACCCCCGATATGATTTTTCCGTCAACTTCCTGTATAGTACAGGAAAAACTGGGACTTAAAAATGCCGCGGCTTTTGATATAAGCGCAGGGTGCAGCGGTTTTATATATTCTTTATCGGTAGCGGACAGTTTTATTAAATCGGGGAAATATAAAAATGTTTTAGTTATCGGCGCCGATTTGCTGTCCAGAATTACGGACTATACCGACAGGTCAACCTGCGTTCTATTCGGGGACGGCGGCGGAGCCGTCGTGTTGACGGCAAATACGGAAAATACGCGGGGTATTTTATCGACGCATATGCATTCCGAGGGAGGGCATGACGATATTCTTATGCTTAAAGGCGGCGGTTCGCTGATGCCGGCAAGCCTCGAAAGCGTTAATAACCGCGAGCATTATATTAAGATGAAAGGTTCGGAGCTTTTCAGGTATGCGGTTAATTATCTTAAGGCGGTGGCGGAAGAGGCTATAGAATTTAATAATCTTAAAGCGGAAGATATTGATTTATTCGTTCCGCATCAGGCAAATATCAGAATTATTGAAGCGACGGCAAAAAAATTGCGCTTTCCTATGGAAAAAGTCTTTGTAAACGTAGAAAAATACGGCAATACTTCAAGCGGCTCGATACCTATCGCTCTTGACGAAGCTTATAGATCCGGTCGTTTGAAGGAAGGCAGTCTTGTACTTATAGATGCTATAGGCGCAGGTTTAACGTGGGCATCTTCGATAATTAGATGGTAAAACTATATTGATATCAGGTGAAATAATAAAATGATAAAATCTCCGATATGCGATAAGCTCGGGATAAAATATCCGATTTTTCAGGGCGGAATGGCATGGGCGTCTAACTATGAGCTCGCGAGCGCCGTTTCCAATGCCGGCGGTTTAGGCATAATAGGCGCAGGACAAATGCCCCCCGAGTTTTTGGTTCAGGAAATAAGAAAAGCAAAAGAAAATACCGATAAGCCTTTCGGAGTTAACCTCATACTTTATTTAACTTATATAGAAGAGCTTGTGGATGCGGTTATTCAGGAGGGCGTTCCGGTCGTAACGACCGGCGCAGGCAATGCAGGTCCTTATATAAAGAAATTTCACGATGCCGGAATAAAAGTTATACCCGTTATCCCTTCATCCGCTCTGGCAAAGAGGGTGGAAAAAGCGGGAGCGGATGCCGTGATTGCCGAAGGGACCGAATCCGGCGGTCATATAGGCGAAATTACTACTATGGCAATAGTTCCGCAGGTTGCAGACGCCGTTAATATACCGGTCATAGCGGCTGGCGGTATTGCCGATTACAGAGGGTTTGCCGCGGCTTTATGCCTCGGCGCGAGCGGCATTCAGATGGGAACTAGATTTCTCGCGACAAAGGAGTGCCATATCCATCAAAACTGGAAAGATATGGTGCTAAAGGCATCGGACAGGGATACCGTAGTTACGGGAAGACCGACCGGACATCCTGTAAGGGTTTTAAAAAACAGGCTTGCCAAAATGTTTCTAGAACTGGAAGAAAAATGCGCACCTTTTTCGGAATACGAAAAACTCGGAATAGGAAAATTAAAAGCCGCTTCGGTTGACGGAGACGTCGAAATGGGTTCTTTAATGAGCGGACAGATCGCAGGACTCATAAAGGAAGAAAAAACGGTAAAAGAAGTTATAGAAGAAATCGTTTCACAGACGGAAGACTTTATTAAAAATATGGCTAAATTTATAAAATAGTATAATAAAAATAATCGTAAATGGAAAAATCATCAAACTCCAATATAGCGTTTGTTTTTCCCGGGCAGGGGTCTCAGCATACCGGCATGGGGAAAGATATTTTTGAAAATTTCGGCGAAGCGCGTCTTGTTTTAGAAGAATCTTCGGATATCTTAGGATTGGATATGAAGAGCCTAATCTTGGGAGACGATGAAGCGGCGCTTAATCTGACGGAAAATACTCAGCCGGCTCTTTTAACCGTGAGTATAGCTATTCTTAGAGTTATAGAAAAAGAAACGGGCTTAAAACCGGCTTGCGTTTCGGGGCACAGCCTTGGCGAATACAGCGCCAACGTTTCTGCAGGTTCCGTAGATTTTCCAAATGCTCTTTTAATTACAAAAAAAAGAGGATTTTTTATGCAGACCGCTTGTCCGGTGGGATTCGGCAAAATGGCCGCGATTATCGGGCTTGACGAAAATATAATAAAAACTGCGATAGACGAGGTGAATCATTCAAAAAATAAAGCGGGAGTTTTTATAGCAAATATTAACTCCGCAATTCAAACCGTAGTATCCGGCGTATCGTCATTCGTCGATGAATTATGCTTACTGCTTAAAGAGCGCGGAGCCAAAAAAATAGTTATTTTGTCCGTCAGCGCCCCGTTTCATACGCCTTTTATGGAGAGCGCAAAGGAAAACCTTTCTTCGTTTATAGACAAGGGTTGGTTTAGGGATACCGAATGCGATATATTTTCTAATGCTACGTCTATGAATTATTCTAAAAAAGACGATGCGGTCAGGCTTCTTCTCGAGCAGATAGTTTCTCCGGTTATGTGGAAGAATATTATCGTTAATATGGAAAAAATATCCGGAGTTTCCAAATTTATTGAGATAGGGCCTTCCAATGTTTTAAGCGGACTGATTAAGAGAATAGATAAAAATGCGGATGTTCTGTCCGTAAATTCGGTTTCGGCCGTTAAAGAATTAGAAAGTTTAATGATTTAATAATAAGGAGGGTGTTTATGTCTCTTTGTATTGAACTTACGGGTAAAACGGCTATAGTTACCGGCGGTTCTTCGGGAATAGGACTTTCTATATCTCAAGTTTTGCTTAAAGCAGGGGCAAGAGTTATAATAATCGACATAGACGAAAAAAGATTTATAAGCGTAAAAGACGAAATCGAAAAAATTTCGCCGGAGTTTGATTTTTACGAAGCCGATATTAAAAATTCGGAAAAGATATCCGAAACGATTCAAAAGATTATATCTAAAGAATCTAAAATAGATATTCTCGTTAACAATGCAGGTATAGTTAAAGACGGTCTTTTAATAAGAATGAGCGACGAAGACTGGTTAGACGTTATCAACGTCAACTTGAACGGTATGTTTTATATTACAAAAAACGTCTTAAAGCACATGTTTAAAGCAAAGTCCGGCAGAATAATAAGCATAGCTTCCGTAATAGGCGAAATAGGCAATACCGGACAGGCAAATTATGCGGCATCGAAAGCCGGCATAATTGCCCTTACGAAATCCATAGCCAAAGAATATGCGGCAAGGGGTATTCTCGCAAATGCTATTGCGCCAGGGTTTATTAAAACGGTTATGACGGATAAACTGCCTGAAGATATTAAAGATGCGATTAAAAAAGGTATTCCGCTGAATAAAATAGGCGAGCCTTACGACATTGCAAACGCCGTGCTTTTTTTGTGTTCGGAGCTTTCCGGTTATATAACCGGATCGGTTATGAACGTAAACGGCGGAATGTACATGTGATATTAATTTTATAATTTAAAAACAATAAAAAAGGAGGGGGTGAAATTAAATGTCCGTAGAAAACAAAGTTAAAGAAATAATAGTAGAGCAGTTAGGGGTTACTCCCGATGAAGTCACTAACGAAGCTTCATTCGTAGAGGATCTCGGTGCGGATTCCTTAGATACCGTTGAATTAGTTATGGCATTCGAGGAGGAATTCGGAATAGAAATATCCGATGAAGATGCCGAAAAAATTAAGACGGTTCAGAATGCGGTTTCATATATCGATGAGCATGTAAAATAATTTATTATTATACCGGATTTTTTATTATGAGAAAAATTGATTGCAATAGAAGGGTCGTTATAACCGGATATTCCATGATTACGGCGCTCGGTAACGATGCCGAAACTTCATGGAATAGAATGGTAAAAGGGGAAAGCGGCGTAGGACCTATTACAAGGTTCGACACCGAAGGGTATTCTACTAAAATAGCTGGGGAGGTAAAAGGGTTTGATCCTGAAAAATTTATAGAAAAAAAAGAGATAAAAAAAATGGATCAATTTATACATTATGCTCTTGCCTGCTCAAAAATGGCATTAGATATGTCAGGGCTTAAAATCACCGATGCCAATGCCCACAGGGTCGGCGTATGGATAGGAGCCGGCATCGGCGGGCTGATGACTATCGAGAAATATCATACTATGCTTTTAGAGGGCGGTCCTAAAAAGATTTCTCCGTTTTTTATACCTATGCTTTTGATAAATCTTGCTCCGGGACAGGTTTCTATAATGACCGGGGCCAAAGGACCTAACGCCAGTACCGTTTCTGCCTGTTCCACCGGAACCAATTCCATAGGAGACGCTTATAAAATTATTGCCAGAGGGGATGCGGACGCTATGATAGCAGGGGGGGCCGAATCTACCGTGTCCCCGTTATGCATTTCAGGTTTTAACGCAATGAAGGCGCTTTCGGTAAACAACGAAGAACCCGCAAAAGCATCGAGGCCGTTCGATAAAAACAGGGACGGGTTTGTAGTCAGCGAAGGGTCGGGCATCGTTATTCTGGAAGAAATGAACTGCGCTATACAAAGAGGGGCTAAAATATATGCCGAGATAGTCGGATACGGCACATCTTCGGACGCATACCATTTATCCACTCCGGATCCCGAAGCTACCGGGGCATATTATAGCATGAAAAACGCAATCGAGGACGGCGGTTTAGCGCCGGATGACATAGACTATGTAAATGCTCACGGAACATCCACTTATTATAACGACCTGAATGAAACTAAAGCCATAAAACAGCTTTTCAAAGAGAAGGCGGAAAAGATTAAAATCAGTTCTATCAAATCTATGCTGGGGCACGCGCTTGGAGCCGCCGGCGGCATAGAAGCCGTTACGACCGTGTTGACCGTTAATACGGGCATTATGCCTCCAACGATTAATCTGGAGGAACCGGATCCCGAGTGCGATCTGGATTATGTTCCGAATACCGCGCAAAAAGGCGGCATAGAGTATGCTATATCAAACTCTTTCGGGTTTGGCGGAACTAATGCCACATTGGTTTTTAAAAAATGGGAGGATTGAAATATAAATGATTTATATAGGTTCGGACCACGCCGGTTTTGAATTAAAAGAGTTTATAAAAGAAGACCTTTCACGGAAAGGCTTAAAGTATCTGGACCTCGGGACTGATTCTTTAAAAAGCGTAGATTATCCCGATTATGCTCTTAAAGTAGCGGAAAAAGTCAAGGAAGACGAAGATAAGAATTCTTTCGGAATACTTGTCTGCGGAACCGGCATCGGAATGGATATAGCCGCAAATAAGGTTGACGGTATTAGAGCCGCATTAGTCCACGATGAATATACCGCAGAGGTCGCAAAGGCGCATAATAACGCAAATATAATTACTATGGGCGGGAGAACGACAACCCCTACCGAAGCGGCAAGATATATAGATAAATTTATGTCGTCGCAATATGAGGACGGCAGGCATGAAAATAGAATTTCCAAAATCAGTTCCATTGAAAAATTAAATACATAATAGCAATTTATAAGAAAAGGGTGGGATAAATTGAATTTTGAAGATTTAAAAGAGACGGATAGGGAAGTTTACGAGTTCATAGGAAAGGAGATCGACAGACAGAGACATTCATTAGAGCTTATAGCATCGGAAAACTTTGTTTCAAAAGCCGTTATGCAGGCGCAGGGTTCCGTTTTGACGAATAAATATGCCGAAGGATATCCTAAAAAAAGATATTATGGGGGATGCGGCTTTATAGACGATATAGAACAGCTGGCAATCGACAGAATTAAAGAGATATTTAAAGCCGAATATGCAAACGTTCAGCCTCATTCCGGATCGCAGGCAAATATGGCTATATTTTACGCTTTTTTAAAGCCGGGCGATACGGTTTTAGGCATGGATTTATCGCATGGCGGTCATTTAACTCATGGAAGTCCGGTAAATTTTTCCGGAAAATATTTTAATATCGTTCCCTACGGAGTAAATAAATCTACGGAGACTATTGATTATGACGAGTTAAGAAAAACAGCCCTGCAGAATAAGCCGAAGATGATAATAGCGGGAGCAAGCGCTTATCCAAGAATTATAGATTTTAAAAAATTCAGGGATATCGCGGAGGAAGCAGGATGTTATCTTATGGTAGATATGGCGCATATAGCCGGACTTGTAGCGGCGGACCTTCATCCCAGCCCCGTTCCTTACGCAGATTTTGTTACGACCACGACTCATAAGACGCTGAGGGGCCCAAGAGGCGGAATTATTCTGGCAAAGGCTAAGTACGAAAAGGAATTAAATTCGGCTATATTTCCGGGAATTCAGGGCGGACCGCTCGAACACATAATTGCCGCAAAGGCCGTAGCTTTTAAGGAAGCATTAAGCGAAAATTTTAAAAATTATCAGATGCAGGTTGTTTTTAATGCCGCTGCGCTTGCCAATACGCTTAAAAATAACGGTTTTTCGTTAATATCGGGAGGCACGGACAATCATCTTATGCTTGTAGATTTCAGAAAATCCGAAATGACGGGCAAACAGGCGGAAGCGCTCTTAGATGAAGTAGGCATAACAGTCAATAAGAACAAGGTTCCTTTCGACGAAAGGTCGCCTTTCGTCACAAGCGGAATAAGAATAGGGACGCCTGCAGTTACCACCAGAGGCATGAAAGAAAGCGAAATGGTAAAAATAGGCGAATTTATAACGGAAGTCCTGCAAAATCCGGACGATGAAGCAATAAAAAACAGCGTAAAAAAAGAAGTAAAACTTTTGTGTTCCAAGTTTCCATTATATGAAAATATTTAACGTTTTATCAGGCTTATGAAGTGCCCTTTCTGCTTTAACGATGACGACAAAGTAGTCGATTCGAGAATATCGAAGGACGGCAGGTCAACTAAAAGGAAAAGGCAGTGCAACTCTTGCGGCAAAAAATTTACAACCTTAGAAACGATTATCCTCTCATCCCCTTTGATAATTAAAAAAGACGGAAGAAGAGAGTCGTTCGACAGACAGAAACTCCTTGGCGGTCTTATAAAAGCATGCGAAAAAAGACCTGTCCCCTACCGTAATATTGAAGAAATAGTCCAATCCGTAGAAAA
>JAJYYS010000011.1 GCA_021800745.1 bacterium | reverse complement strand
ACAAATTTAAAATTAATATAATATAATTAAATTATTAAATTACAAGAATGGGGGTTTTTATGAAAACAAAATATTTGCATAACAAGAAATTTGTAATTGTTTCGATATTATCCGTACTGTTAGTTATTGTGGTTATTGCAGGGATTTATTTAGCGAAATTTAGTTATGCTCAAGGCGCGAACGGGGCGGCGGGCGGCAGCGACGGCATGATGGGGATGATGGGCGGCAACAGTAATAACGGAATGATGGGTAATAGCGGAATGATGGGAATGGGCAATATGATGACGGGTAAAATGGTAAATAACATGGGACACGGAATGTTTCCCCAGTATAAAGGCGTAAAAACAGGACCGGCATTATTCCATTACGAAGGCTGTATTATGTGTCATACGATAAACGGTGTAGGCGGCGGAATAATGGGACCTAATTTATCGCATATCGGCTCTATAAGAAGTTTTCCATGGATTGCGACCCAGATAGCCGACCCTTCCGCACATTTTAAGAGAAACAGCGTGGTAACTTTAAATGGGGTTAAATACAGGGCTGTTATGCCTTCTTTTAAAAATATGTCCTCAAAGAATATCGGCATACTGGCAAAATATCTCGAATCCTTAAAATAATAAAAAGAGGTTATTTAAAATTTTAACCTAATCCTGCAACCATTACGCAACGGATATATCCGGAAAAGGCCGCTGATGTTTTGCGTTTTATAAAACATGCAAAAGATATCGGTTTTTCCTTAAAGCAAATATCCGAAATTTTTTCATTAGATAACAATAAATATAATGCCTGCTCGAATGTGAAAAAGTTGGCCGAAGAAAAAGTCTGTGAAATAGATAAGAAACTTAATTCTTTAAAGCTGATGCGCAAAGAGCTTTTAAATCTTATATCGTTATGCGAAGAAAAAACGGATAACCAGAGGTGCCCGATTTTAGATATTTTAAGGTTCAAAAGTTAGCGATAGAAAATAAAAATAATATTAAAGGGGGAAGAGCATTCATGAAAAAAATCAATATTGAAGTAAACGGAATGACATGCGAGCATTGCGTTGCAAGGGTTAATAAATTTATCTTGTCCGTACCGGGGGTTAAAAATATCGATACCGTTTTGAAAGAAAATAAGTCGCATATACTTGCGGATAATAATGTAAATATAGAAGCAATTACCTTATCCATTAAAAACGCAGGCTATAAGCCGGGCAAGTATGATGTTTCGGAAACGGAAGGATTGGATGAAAGCCGTGATAGAACCTCATCTAAAGGCGTTTCCGAAGCCGATAATAAAAACGGCGCAGTCGGCTATGACTACGACCTTATTATTATAGGGGGCGGTTCCGCCGCTTTTTCGTCAGCTATCTATGCCGCAGAAAAGAATTTAAGGGTATGCGTTATCGAAAATTGGGTTATAGGCGGCACCTGCCTTAACAGAGGCTGCGTTCCGTCTAAGCACTTTCTCGAAGCCGGCCGGATATTTTATGAACCTTTAAATAATAAATATCAAGGTATTAAGGTAGAACAAAAGTCGATCGACATGAAGACGCTTGTTGAGGAAAAGGATATTCTTCTAACGGCTTTAAGGCAGGTAAAATATTACAATGTACTTGAAGGCTATCCGCAAATAAAGTTTATTAACGGAACCGGCAGATTTATATCAAAAAATGCGGTTGAGATAATTCCTACAGGGATGACCGAACAATCTTACGTGATTTCATCCGAAAAATTTATTATCGCAACCGGTTCTAAAAATAAAATACTTGATATTCCCGGCCTTGGAGATACGGGTTACATGACAAATACTGAACTTTTGGATATCAGCTATATTCCAAAGACGCTTTTAATAAAGGGAACAAGGGCACTGGCTCTTGAGTTTGCGCAGATGTTTAGCAGGTTCGGTTCAAAAGTCATTATGGTCGGCAGGGCAAACAGGGTAGCGTTGAACGAGGAGCCCGAAATATCCGAGGAACTTGAAAATATTTTAAGAAGGGAGAGTATTGAAATATTATTTAGCTCCGAAATTAAGAAATTGTATAAGAAAGAAGGTAAAAAATATGCCGAAATAGAAACGGAAAACGGTATTAAAGTTATTGAATTCGACGAGTTTTTAATGGCAACCGGCATTATCGGAAATTCTATGGAACTTAATCTGGATGCGGCAGGCGTTGAAACGGATAAAAACGGTTTTGTCGTCGTAAACGACGAATTAAAAACCTCGGAAGATAATATTTATGCCGCGGGCGACATTACGGGAAAGTGGTTTTTCGTGACCGTCGCGGCTTACGAAGGCAAGATTGCCGCAAGCAATCTTTTGGATGGAACACATATAAAAACCGATTATTCCGCTGTTGCTCACACGACTTTTACCGACCCGGAAGTTTCTTCAGTCGGACTTACGGAGGAACAGGCCGTAAAAGCCGGATACGATATTGAAAAAGCGGTATTCCCGATTAGCTATACACCCAAGGCTCAAGCTATATTTAAAACCGAAGGGCTTGTCAAGATGATAGCGGAAAAAGAAACGGGCAAAGTCTTAGGAATACATATGCTTGCCCACAATTCTTCCGAGACTATCCAGCAGGCATCCGTATATATACAAAATAATTACACCGTTGAAAGAATAGGTCAGGAAATAGGGGTTTATCCGACTATGGCGGAGAGCTTGAAACTTTGCGCCCAGACATTTACAAAAGATATAAGCAAACTTAGCTGCTGCGCGTAATCCTTTTTCGGCAAAGGCAATTTTATTTATTCAGATAATTCCTTATTTCATCTATAAAGCTTATAAAATCGACTAAATGGTTCTTGAAGATTTCGTAAACAATAGAATCATCAACATCATCGTAAGAGCGGATTATGAAATTTCTAAATTTAGCCATAGATTCATAGATTTTAAAATTTTTTGCCGATATTATGCCGTTTGACGAAATAATTTCAAATATTCCCCGTAGGATCCCGGTTCCTTAATATCTAGTCCTTCTACTAAGTGTTTACAGACATCGATCATCTGCTCTATACACAATTCGATATTTCTTTCTATTCAATAAATCTTATCATAACCGAGCTTTTATAAAATATTTCTTTTAAGCTAAAATTAATCTCGGCAGGGGTTTTAAAGGTTAAGTTTAAAAGGTACGAATGCCGTTTGCATCTTAAACGGCAAAGCGGCTTTGCCTTTATTTATGATATAATTTTTTATATTATATTATGGTACAGTTTGTTTTATTATGATATTATACTAAATAATAGCTTACTTAATATTGCCTTTCCGAATTATCACGTTAATTAAAGTGAGGGATATGGAATGAAAAAAATATTAGTTTTGTTTACCATATTTTTTTTATTTAGCGCCGTTAATGTATATTCGCAAACTATCTCAAAATATGGGTATCCCGTAAGCAATAAATATAATGCAGGCGTTTCAAGGTTGATCAATTCTGTCGATTTATATTTTTCGGAAGATTATATGCATTATGCCGAACATTCTGTTAACGGCACTAATGCGCCTCTTGAACCGGTTGGAACTACTTATGACAATGAAGCGGCTAAATTGCCGGGGTGGGGCATCGATATTTCATACTTTAGCAAAAAACTGCCTATATATTATGAACTTAATCTTTCAAACAATGCAGGTAAATCAAATTATTCCGGCATTCTTGCCTGCGGCGGCATTCCCTGCGGATATTCTTCAAGCATCGACGGACTTATGTATTTAAATTACGGGGCAAAATTAGGATATGTGTTTTTACTTAACGACGACCAGTTAGCTTTAATTCCAAATGTAGGTTATGAATATATTGATTGGAATAGAAATGTAATAAACCCCGATGGTTCTTCAAATGTTGAGCATTATAAGCTTGACCGCTGGCTATTCGGCGTCACTGCTTTTGTAAAACCGTTAGATTCTAACTTTTGGGCTCAAGTTTATGGATATTATACACTTAATTATAATAATTCGATGAATAGGTATTCTAATACCTTAGGGCAATCGATTATTTATAACTTAGGCGGCGATAACGGTTATATATTTGGCGGCAAAATCGGCTACGAAGCCTATAAAAATAATAAACTTATTATAAGCCCTTATGTCGGAATAGATTATATTCAAAATAAAGAAGGACGTTCTAACAATATTTATTATCCGAACGGCTCATATAGTTGGGAGCCGCAAGACCAATCTAACCAGCTTATTTTTAATTTAGGCATAAAGTTAAGTTTTTTTTAAAAAAACCGGAATATCGGACGGCTGTCTCGATGTCGCAAAATTGCCGTCAACCACGACATCTTTATCGATATATAAAGCGCCTGCTTATTTAAACTCTGGGGCGGCAGTCTTGTATGATGTCGCATGTCTGCTTTTTAAAAGTTCCGCTGTAATTAAGGTCTGCAGTCCGTGGCATATTGCGGCAACGGGTTTTTCTTTTTCAAAAAAAGATTTGGCGATATTAGCCGTGATAATAAACAAATAATAAGGCATTACGAAAATTACTTAAAACTTAAGGATGCGTTGCATGCAGTACACAAGACTTGGAAATACGGAACTTAAGGTTTCAAGACTCTGCCTTGGAGCTATAGCATTAGGATTCAAATGATGATTAAAAATCTGTATTCCATTGCAATATCAACTGTTTATGTTATCCATCTGCTGTACGCGCTTATAATCGTCATCGGCTTTATATTGATAATAATCGGCTTTTTCGCTGGTTGGCGCTGGATCAGGAATTTTATCTTCAGATTGATTCATCTCTTAATGATCGGGATTGTTGCGGTCGAATCAATGTTTAATGTCGAATGCCCTTTAACGTGGCTTGAATATAAGTTGATGTCGTTAGACCATATAAGGCACAGCTCTATGCCGTTTATTGCAGGCATGGCGGACAAGGTTTTATATTATAATTTTCCAATCTGGTTATTTAATGCGATATATATAGTATTTGGGCTGATTGTTGTTATTACATGGTTAATAATACCGCCTCTTCTTTCAAAAAATAATTAGAATTCCCCTCTATAATTTTGAGAGCATGACGATTTATGAAATTCGTGAACTACCCCGCCCTTGCATATATTCTTCCGTATGCATTAAAAAAGTATGCTTTTTTAGCGAATGGTTATCGCTAAGAACTTTTCGTATTATTATATAATCTTCCGAAATATGATAATATAATATATATTTTATATATCTATTATCAGTTATGAGGTAAATCCATTAATTTAATTAAAATATATAGAAGGAGAAAAATGTTATTATCTATTTTTTCATACTTATATTCAATTTGTTTATCTATTTTTTTTGGCTCAAGTATATTTTTAGGATATATAACGGCGCCGTATATCTTTAAAACCCTAAATTCCAGAAACGAGGCAGGAAATATGGTGGGCGCCCTTCTTCATAAATTTTCGATGATTGGATATATTACTCAGATTTTAATGGCAATTGCCGGTTATATATTATATTTAAACCGCGGCGGTATGATTATTTTCATTATTCCTTTGATTATATTACTTCTACTATTATTTTCGGAAAATCTTATTTCAAAAAAAATGAATAACCTTAAAAAACGGATGGGTTCAATAGACGAGGTTTCTAAAGAAGATCCGAAAAGAAAACAATTTAACAGCCTGCATAAATTGTCGGTTAAATTGTTTCTATTAAACGAACTGCTATGCCTGCCGTTGTTTTATATAATCTTAGTTAAATAAAAAGAATGAATACTCTAGAAAAATTAAAAATCCTTTCTGAAGATTCCAGATACGATATGGCATGTGCCTGCGGTTCCGGAAATGATGACCGAAGAAAAAGAGGATTGGACGGAAAGTGGCTTTATCCGGTAACCCTTCCTAACGGCGGATATTCAATACTTTTAAAAACGCTTCTTTCAAACTCCTGTTTAAATGACTGCAAATACTGCCCGATACGATCCGATGCCGATATACAGAGATGTACTCTTAAGCCTGAAGAAACGGCAGACTTATTTATGGCTTATGTTAAAAAGAAAATGGCATTCGGTCTTTTTTTAAGTTCGGGTATAATCAATAATCCTGATTATACAATGAGCAGAATTAATGCCGTTTCCCGCCTATTAAGGTATAAACACCGTTATAAGGGATATATACATCTAAAAATCATCCCCGGCGCATCTGATGCTGCCATAGAAGATTCTATATCTCTTGCAAGCGCAGTATCGCTTAATATAGAAACGCCGGGCAAAGAAAGGTTTGATTTACTTTCCGATAAAAAAAATTACATAAAAGACATAATCCGCCCGATAAAACTTATCAGCAGGTTGACGTCTAAAGGCAATAGATTTTCGGGGGTAAAATCGACAACACAGTTTATAGTCGGCGCTTCAAACGAAACCGATTCAGAAATAATAAAATATATGTTCGGACTTTACAAAAAACTTAATTTTCAAAGAGTTTATTTTTCGGCATATCAAAAAGGTCTCGGTCACTATTCCATACCCGGGGAACAAAAAACCGATTCTACGCCGGAGCAAATTTTTATGCGCGAACACCGCCTTTATCAGGTCGATTATCTTATAAGGAAATACCGGTTCTCCGGCGACGATATTGTTTTAAACGAATCTGGCAATTTAGACCTTGATAAGGACCCGAAAGAGACGTGGGCAGGTCGTCATCCGGAATTTTATCCGGTCAGAATTAATAAGGCTGACGAAGAATCACTGCTCAGAGTTCCGGGAATAGGACCCGTTACCGCCGATATAATAATTAAAATGCGCCGCCACGGTAAGATAAAGCATCTGGAAGATTTGGGCATAAAAGGCAAGAGGCTTGATAATTTAAGAAAGTATGCAGTTATCGAATAAAATCAAACGATTTATATATTTAAAATTATGTTTCACGTGAAACATAATAAGTTTAATTGTTAGTTAGATTACCGATAACCTCTTTTATAACAGTTTTAAAATTAATTTCATTTCCACCGTAAATTTCAAACAATTTTATCCGTAAAACCGGTTCCCAGTATTTGTCGATATGGTTTTGAACCTCTCCTGCCGCAATATCTGCCGGATACGGCGAAAAAATTCTGCAAATATCTAAAAACATCGACTTGATTTCATCGTTTCCTTTTAATAACGGTTTGAATTCACGCGAAGTAAAAGGGCCTTCGGCTTTACTTATAGAAACCGCCGTTACTTTATATTCCGGGGTTTCCGTGGACCAGTCGGCATATTCGCTCGTTAAGATGTTGGTTTTAAATTCGGGGAAATGAAAGGTAGCAGCAACTACGCCGGGCATAACCCTGCCGCTTATTTTCGCATTAAGCGTAACGGCGCCTTTTTTGCTTTTAACAAGAACAAGGTTGTCGTCCTTTATGTCGAGTTTTTCAGCATCTTCTCCGCAAACTTCTACGACATCCCGCCCGTACCACAGACTGTTAAAACTCCTGCGGGTATTGTTGGAACAGTTATACTGATAAAGGTTTCTTACGGTCGTCAAAATAAAAGGATATTCTTCCGATACAGCGTCTTTAGAACCGATAAATTTAGTAATCATAAACCTGCCTTTACCGCGCGCAAACTTATCTTTATGAAGAATTGGCGTGCCGCCCGGATTTTCGGCATTAACCGGCCACTGCATCGAACCGTTTTTTTCTAATAAATCGTAGCTAGCCCCCGCAAACTGAGGCGTCGTAAGAGCAATTTCGTTCATTATTTCGGAAGGATGTCCGTAAGGCATTTCATACCCCATAGCGCCTGAAATTCCTGCAATTACCTGCCAATCCTGTAACCCGGCGGCAGGTTCTATTACTTTCCTTACCCTCTGCATCCGCCTCTCCCAGTTAGTAAAAGTCCCGTCTTTTTCAAGAAAAGACGAGCCCGGAAGCAAAACATGCGCATACTCGGCGGTTGAAGTTTTGAATAAATCGTGCACTACCACCGTTTCCATATTGCTTAAAGATTCGATAATCCTGTTGGAATCAGGGTCGGTCTGAACTATATCTTCCCCCATTATATATATTCCTTTAAATCTGTCTTCTAAACCGCCCCTTAACATATCCGGAAGCCTCATGCCCGGAACTCCGTCTAATTTTACGTCCCAGATTTTTTCAAATACCGCCCTCGCCTTTTCGTCGGAAATATGTCTGTAACCGGGCAGGGAAGAAGGTTCCGCCCCCATATCCGCCGCCCCCTGAACGTTGTTCTGCCCCCTCAGCGGGCTGACGCCTACGCCTTTTCTGCCGATATTTCCGCAAACCATAGCTAAATTTGCTATGGCAAGAACTCCGGTAGAACCCTGCAAATGTTCGGTTACGCCAAGACCGTAAAATATCGAAGCCTCGCCTGCTTTAGCATAAAGGCCGGCGGCACCCTCTATGTCTTCCTTTGGGACGCCGCTGATTTTTGATGCCGCTTCCGGCGAGTTTGTTTCATTTATTATAAAATCCTTCCATAACCTGAAGGATTCCTCGTCGCATCTTTTTTCTATAAAATCTTTTTTAATTAAATTTTCTTTTAAAATATAATGGGCCATTGCATTAAGAAGTATCACGTTTGTGCCGGGAAGCGGCCTTAAGTGGTAACGCGCGTCTATATGAGGCGATTTTGAAACCTCGGTTTTTCTGGGGTCTATTACTATAATCTCTGCCCCCAAACGCGCCGCTTTTCTAATGAACGAACCGACTACCGGATGGGCTTCCGTAGGGTTTGAGCCGATAACCATTATAACGTCGGATTCAAACGCCGAACTTAAATCCTGCGTTCCCGCTCCGGCGCCGAATGCAACTCCAAGTCCGTAACCGGTAGGCTGATGGCAAACCCTCGCGCACGTATCGATATTGTTGTTACGAAAAACTGCTCTTACAAGTTTCTGCATTAAATAATTTTCTTCATTTGTACACCTCGAAGAACTTATTGCGCCTATCGCATTTATTCCATATTTTTCCTGAATTCCATTAAACTTTTTCGCAACAAAAACAAAAGCTTCTTCCCATGAAACCTCCTTAAAAGGTAAACCCAAATTTTCCCTTATAAGAGGATATTTAAGCCTCTCGCCGCTCTTGGCATAGCCGAAGGAAAACCTGCCTTTAATGCAGGAATGTCCATAGTTTGAAAGGCTTTCGTCGACGGGAACCGCTCTTATGATTTTATCTCCCTTTGTTTCCACGTTAAACGAACATCCTACCCCGCAGTAGCCGCAGGTCGTTCTTGTTTTTTTAAAAGGCTTGCCGTATTCCGCAACGCCTTTCTCGATAAGAGCCCCCGTAGGACAGGCTTTTACGCACGCGCCGCAGGAAACGCATTCTGAATTGAAAAAACTGTTTTCTTTGCCCCAGCCTGCTTTTATAACGGAATTAAAGCCTCTCCCTGCAACCGTAAGGGCAAAATTACCCTGAATTTCTGCGCAAGCCCTGACGCATCTTGCGCAGACTATGCACCTTTTGGGGTCGAATAAAAAATACGGGTTGGAATTGTCAACCGGAAGATTTAAATGACTTTTCCCCCTGAATCTTATGCCGCTTAAGCCGAAATAAGAAGCCGCGGTCTGAAGTTCGCATATTCCGTTTTTAAAACAGGTAAGGCAGTCGTTTGGATGGTCGGAAAGGTATAACTCCATTAAAGTTTTTTTATGAGAAAAAAGTTCGTCCGAAAAGGTTTTTATTTTCATTCCGCTTTCCGCATATAAGGAACATGACGGCAAGTATCCTTTTTTTCCTTCGACGATAACACCGCAAAGCCTGCATGAGCCGTAAGGAAGCAATCCGCTGTAATCGCAAAGGGAAGGAATGTAAACGCCGTTTTGTTTCGCGGCTTGCAATACCGTACTGCCCTGCTCGATATTAACGATATTGCCGTCTATTTCAATTCTTACCCTGCCTTTACAAATTTCGTTTTCGTCGTTCATTTTTTATTTTTTAAATAAATTAATTTTTATAATAAACCGGCAGGCTTCTAACGGGCATATGCACGCCCGAACCGAATCCGCAAAGAGAAAGATGCTTCATGGATTCTAAAATCTCGTCTATAATTTTCAAATTTTCTTCGATATTTTGTTTTTTTAAAACCCTTTCGAACAGTTCTTTAACTCTTATCGTTCCAATTCTGCAGGGAGCGCATTTACCGCAGGATTCGTCTATAAAAAAATCCAAAGAATTCAAAAGCCTGTATTCCATATCCGCAGAGTTATCGAAAACAACAATGCCGCCATGACCTAAAATGCCGCCTTTTTCGGACATGTCTTCATAGGAAAGCTTCAAATCTAGAAACTCGCCGCTTAACGGAAAATATGCACCAAGAGGACCGCCCACCTGAACCATTTTTGCGTTTTCGTATGCGTCTGCAAGATTTAAAAGTTCTCTTAGGGTAACGCCGAAGGGCAATTCAAAAATTCCGGGATTTTTAACCGCTCCGGAAACCTGAAAAGGCATCGCGCCCTTAGAATTTTCCGTACCTAAAGATAGAAAATATTCTAAATTTGAAATATGAATCGGGTTGTCTTTTAGCGGCGATAAGATAAAAACGGCATAAGCAAACGTCAATACGTTGTTTAATACGGTAGGTTTTCCGTATAAACCGCTTACCGCCGGAACCGGAGGCCTCTGCCTTACCATTCCCCTTCTGTTCTCGATACTTTCTATTAACGCTGTTTCTTCTCCGCAAACATAGCTGCCTCCGCCGACTATTAAATTAATATCGAATTCCAAACCGGAGCCTAAAATATCTTTTCCGAGATAACCGGTTTTTCTCAATAAATCAATAGCGCTCTCGACTATAAACTTAGCCGTTGCATATTCCGCCCTTAAATAAATAAAACCTGATTTAGCTCCTGCTATTAAGCCTGCAATAACCATCCCCTCCATAACCGAGAGCGGGTCGTTTTCCAACAAAATTCTGTCGGCATAGGCTCCCGAATCACCTTCGTCGGCATTGCATATTATATATTTATCTTTGGATTGTTCTTTGAAAACAGTTTCCCACTTAATGCCCGTTGGAAATCCAGCCCCACCCCTGCCTCTGAGTTTAGAACGTTTCAGTTCATTAATAAATAAAATTTTACCTTCGTCTCCTGCGCTTTTAATTTCATCTATGACTCTTTTTAATGCGCTAAACCCGCCTGCATTTACGTAATCAAGGGAGGATAATGGATTTATATTACCGCACCTTTTAAATACAAGCAGTTCCCCATTCTTTACTATTTCGGACACATTCGCATCTATATAATTTTCCGGTTTTTTAAAATCGGCGGGATTAACGGAACCTAAATTCTTAATAGGCACGGAAATCATTTTTATTATTTCGTCGAATACTTCGGACGTAACCTTTTCATATAACAACCCGTCCACCATAACTGCCGGAGAGACGGCGCAATGTCCGAAACAATAAACGTAATCTAAAAAATATTTTCCGTCGGGACTGTGTTTGCCGAAATCCAGATTTAAGCTTGTTTTTATATGTTCCAATAATTGTTTTGAACCGGCTGCTTCACAGCTTTCAGACTTGCAGACGACAATTTTATGATAAATCTTATTATCTGCGGCATCCGTTTTATAATTTCTAAAAAAACTTAGAAAACCGTAAACTTCAGCCTTAGAGATATTAAGGCTTTCAGCTATCTGCGATACGGCATCTTCTGGTATATAACCAATCTCTTCATTTATACCGTTCAATATATAAAACAAAGAGCCCTGCCCGCCTTTAGCTTCTTCGGTCAAACGCAAAATCAATTTACCCTGCTTTTCCATTGCGCTATATAATATTTCCAATTTTATATTATTTATATAAATTATAGCACATAAACAGGCATAAATTCAGAAATCAAACCGGTAGCCGGCGATAAATTTAATGAGGAAATTATTTGCTGACGGGTGCTATGCGGAAACTTGCAATTTTTCGACAAGGATAAACGAAAGGACAAAAAAGAAGCGCCAATTAAGTATGAATTTAAGAAGTTTTCAGCATATCCATAAATTTTAAAAATCCGGATATTATAGCTTCCGGTTCGGGCGGACACCCTTTTATATTCATCGCGACCGTTAAATATTTTGAAACCGGACCGCATACCGAATAGGAATCTTTAAATGGTCCGCCGGTTTCGGGACAATCGCCCGCCGTAATCACAAACTTGGGCGCCGGAATATTTTCATAAGTCTTTAACAGCGGACTAAGCATATTTCTTGTTATGCAGCCGGTTACCATAATAACATCCGCATGCTTCGGAGAAGCGACAAACTTTATGCCGAATCTTTCTAAATCGTAATAAGGGTTGGAAAGGGCGGCAAGCTCGTTTTCACAGGCATTGCAGGAGCCGCCGTCCACAAGCCTGACGAATAAACTTCTTCCAAATACCTCGTCAACAGAGCGCTTTAATTCATCTCCCTTTATTAAGACAGAATCGCTATTGCCGCTAACAATACTTTGTGTCTTATTTTTAAATAATAATTTACTTAAAAATCCCATATATTATCACCCGTTATAAATATAGAAATTTCTTATAATCACATATCGTTCCCTGAATAAGATAAATTAAGGCTTTTATTTATCAAAGGAAAATCGGCAATTATATTGCCCAATACGCCGTACTGAATGGACGGCCATATCCTGAACGACGGATCGATATATTTAAGTCTGAAAATTGTACCGTCATTATCCGCCATAACATAGAAAAAAGCATTGCCCCTCGGCGTTTCAGAATTCCCTGCCGCATATTTATAAGCTTCCGGCCTATTTTCATAAGCAACGGCAATATCTCCTTCAGGTAAATTAAATAATAAATCGCCGATTATTTTCTTGGAAACGTAAATTTCTTTAATTCTTAAAGCCGTTCTTGCAAAAACATCTCCGCTTTCAAGTAAAACGGGCTTTAAATCAAACTTATCGTAAATCAGGTAGGGAAACTCTATTCTAGAGTCCCGCGGCAGTCCGGATGCCCTCGCGCTTATTCCACACAAAGAAAGCTCTTCGGCCGTTTTTTTATTAATTTTTCCGGTAAATTCAAGCCTGTCTAAAACGGTCGATGAATTTAAAATAAACGCTTCGCATTCTTTTATGTTTTTTTCGACTTTGTTAATCATATTATCTATGGCCTTAAGTTTTGAAGAATCAAGGCTGAAATTCACGCCCCCCACGGTTAAGGCATTAAACAAAAAACGGTGTCCGGTCAAGCTTTTGTTAAGTCTCATTAATTCTTCCTGTAATGCAAATAGGCTCTGCGCAGGCAGAGCAAAACCGATATCCATAAAAATCCATGCAACATCTCTAACGTAATTCCATATTCTTTCAAGCTCTGCGAGTATTACTCTGATATATTTAGCCCTTTCGGTTATTTCAAGGTTTAAAATACTTTCGACGGCCTCAAGATAGCTTATGGTAATATTTACATTATTGTCTCCCGAAATCTTTGCCACTAAATCCAGCGCTTCTTTGAAGTCTTTGCCTTCGCAAACTTTCTCGATTCCCCTGTGTTTCCAAAAATGTCTTATTTCAAGCTGTAAAACCGGCTCCCCCGCAAGCGAAAACCTGAAATGCCCGGGTTCTATAATTCCTGCATGCACCGGTCCGACAAGTACTTCAAAAATTCCTTCTCCTAAAACCTTTTTAAACTTATATTCGCCGTATCTCTTCATTTCGGGAATTGAATTATTATAATCCTTTCTTAAAGGATGAATGGAGGAATTCCAGTTTTCGGGATACAGCATTAAAGGTCTTAAGTCGGGATGTCCGTCGGGCGTAAGTCCGAATAAATCGTATATTTCGCGCTCATACATTTTGGCTGCCGGACAAACTTTAGATATAGATTGAAAACTTTCGTCGACTTTGGCTGAATATTCGTCTATACCGTTGTTACCGCCAAAAAAATACCTGATGCCAAATTTAGAATTTAAGCTTCTCTCGTCTGCCGCGGCGATACCAAGCAGATATTTTCCAGACCCTTTGAGATTATCCGCCGAATTTACAAAAGCGTTTGATTCGATAATATGTTTGTTAATCGAAATTTTATCCATTTAAAAAATTATCTTGCCTCCGAATTCATAAGATGCCGATTTTACAATATTTAAAAATTGGGAAGGAATATAAAATAACAATAAAGAAGAAACCAATAAGAGAATTAACGGAACATATATCATAAAAGGGTGCGCCGCATTTTCGCCTTGGAGTTCATCTGCTCTTTCGTCGTTATCGTTATTTCCCGCATACATTTTAAGAATCTTGCCGAAAAGCCCTATAAAAATAAAAATCAATAGGATAAAAACTAAAAACCCCAATATTATATTGCTTCTGAACACGCCGGTCATAATGTAAATTTCCCCAAGAAACATTGCAAAAGGGGGCATTCCGCTGATTCCCATAACTCCAAAAAGAAGCACGAGTCCGGTAATAGGAAAATTCTTAGACAAATTTCTTATTTTTTCGATTTTCCTTTCATGGGTGACCGCAAGAACGTTTCCGGAGGATAAAAACAGTAATCCCTTATTCAAAGCATGAAAAAATATCTGGAGAAGGCTTCCTGTAACGGCAATTCCTCCTATGCCGAAACCTAATGCGATAATACCCATGTTTTCCATCGAAGAGAATGCGAAAAGCCTCTTATAATCGGTCTGTTTTATTATTGAAAAAGCTGAAACCAGAATAGTAAAAAATCCGAAACCTATTAAAAAATACCTTGGGTAATATATGCCTGCCGCCCCGTTTATCTGATAAAATCTTAAAATGCCCAAAAGCGCCGTATTAAGCAAAACCCCCGACAGTAAAGCGCTGACCGGACTTGGACCCTGCGAATGGGCATCCGGGAGCCAATTATGCATGGGAGCGAACCCGACTTTCGTTCCAAACCCGACAAGCGCAAGGATAAATGCAAGCATGAGAAAATTTTTGTCTAATTTCGAACCGGCATGCATAATATTAATAAAGGATAAAGATTTAAGGCTTTCGCCGTAAATCTGCGAAGTCGTAAAATATAGCATGACTATCGCAAAAAGCCCTATCGCTATACCCACCGAACACATAATTACATATTTCCACGTAGCTTCAAAAGATTCTTTGGTCCTGTTGAAAGAAACCAATAAAGCCGTGGCCAATGTCGTAGCTTCAAGGCCTGTCCAGTAGATGCCTAAATTATTCGACAATATCGAAACCATCATACTGAAAACAAATAAATTTTTCCAGAAATAATAAAACTTGAATTTTCTTTTCGATATGCCGCCCGCTATCTCGGTTCTGACATATCCGAACGAATAAAACGCTACAAACAATTCAAGGGTCGAAACCGTTATGAGTATGACTAAATTAATATAATCCACAAAGAAAAAACCGCCCAAAAAAATCGTAATGGAATTAAAAGACAGAGCGATTGCTACAACCGCGCAAAATACCAGAACGGATACCGCCAACTGCAGATAAGACATCCATAAAACATCGGCAAAAATCGAAACGATTAAAGCGGCGGCCGGAAGTATCAGTATTAATTCATACATTTTTTGTTTTAATCCTATTTAAAAGTTTATACGGCAATGTTTCTCCTTAGATTTAATATAAGCACGGACAATATAAGTATGCTTACAAAAAGGTCGAAAAGCACGCCTAATTCAACCAAAAGAGGCATTCCGTGGGTAATGCTGTTAGCCGCCAAAAAAATCGCGTTATCTATCGTCAAAAACCCTATAATCTGAGAAAATAACGTTTTTCTTGTTACCATAAGCATTGCCCCTATTAAAAACGTCGCAAGCGATATAGTAAACACAAAGGAACCGAACGTTATACCGGTATTGATAATTTTTTGAGCTATCAAATTAGAAAGCAAAGTTAAAGATCCTGCGAAAACAACCGCCTCCGGTATACCTATATACATATCTATTTCTTTATCTATTTTAACCTTTTTAAGCGTTTTAAATAAGAAATAAGGTATTAAAATAACTTTAAAAATTACCGTAATAACAAAAGAGCCGTATAAATTTATCGAATTAAAATGAACGGCGCCCATTAAAATATAAAATGCCAGCATAAGAGACTGAAAAGAATAAAGCTTTATTGCAAATTTTATAAAAGGCGAGCTTACGTTTAATACAACCGAAACAAGTATTAAAATAATAAAAAGTTCGGCTATTTTTTCCATTATCATTTTTGAAATTTCCCGCTTATCGAATTAACAAATAAATTAAAATCCCCTTATCGATAAAATCATCGCTATTAAAGACAACATAAAAGAAACCGAAAGCAGGTTCGGCACCCTGAATACCCGCATTTTAGGGCTAACTATTTCGACTCCGGCAATAAGAATGCACAAAATTATCATCTTTAGGATGTAAACTATTAAAGCCAAGGGGATTTGATAAATATTTACCGCCATATAAGGAAACAATATAAGGGACATTACGGTTAAAAAAACGGTAAGTTTCAAATAACTTCCGTATTCAAATAAACCAAGATGTTTTCCGCTTGCCTCTAAAATATTTGCTTCATGAAACATAGTAAGTTCAAGATGGGTTTCGGGGTTATCTACCGGAATCCTTGCGTTTTCGGATATGCCCACTATAAAAAGCGAGATAAACAGCAAAAAAGGAATGGCTATGGATACGGCGTCCGAATTAACGCCCAATAAAAATGCGTTTGCGGCTCCTTTCTGAATAAAATAAAAAATATCGGTTATTCTGCCCTGTTTTGTATAAATGGCAAGGGATATAAAAATAAATATTAAAGACGGCTCGGAAAGAACGGTTAAAAACCATTCTCTGCTCGCTCCCAACCCACCGAAAGCGCTGCCCTGGTCCATTGCGTAAAGAGTCATAAAAAACGTCGCGAGTGCAAGAGAATACGCTATTAATATTACGTCGGAAGATACGCCGAGTAAGGAATATCTGTAAAATGCCGGCAACATTAATAAAATAATAAGGTAGGAAACAAAAACGATATGAGGCGCAATCTCTGATATAAAAGTTGCGTCTTTGGATAAAACAATCTCTTTTTTTAATAATTTATTAAAATTTATATAAAACTGAAATATATTAATTCCTTTCTGTCCCCTTGCCCGCTGTTTCAATTTATGAATGAAACCGGCAAAAAAGGGCGCAAGAAGGATTATTGTAAAAAATTGAATGATTCCAAAAATTAAATGTCCTATATTGTAATTCATAATTTTTTATTTTTTACCTTATTATAAATATGTATATAATGAAGCAAACAATTAACGATAAAAATAAATACCCTAAAGAAACATTTATATTTTCCGAATTAACCGCTTTATTAAAAATTTCCGATATTTTTAAATATAATTTTTCTGCCGGAATATAAATATATTTTTCAAAAATATCGTTAATTTCTTCGGTATAAACCGAATGAGACCTGAAATATTTTTTTACGTCCTTTTCAAAGTTAATTTCGGAAACGGAGGAATAAAAAGAAGAAAAAACTTTCATTATGCTTGACGAAAATCCGCCGCCGGAATACTGGGCTTTTGAATTTTTTTCGTCAAGTCCGCATGCCCATGTTTCGAATATTCTTTTTTTATCGGAAGAAAATAACTTGAGATAGAAAAATACTATCAATAAAAGTGCCGCCAAAGCAATCGCTATCAAAGCCGGGGCATACAAAGAAAACGGACGAGCGCTTATAATATGTACAGCCGAAAACGGATTTGAGTTTACCGTTCCGCCCGTTAAATAAAATATAACGGCATTTAAATTTGAAATTATTTGATAAGGATAAATTCCGATATAAATACACAAAAAAACCGGTATCGCGATTCCTATTCTTTCAATAATATTAGGTTCTATAGCATTTTCTGCATAAACCGTTCTCGGCTTACCTAAAAATGTAATCCCGAACAATTTTGTAAAAGCGGCTCCCGCTGCGGCTCCGCTTAAGGACAGAAGCGCAATGGCTATAATTGAAAAATACACCATATACAGGTTTCCCGTAAAGACCGAGCCTATCAATGAAATATATAAATACCACTCGCTTAAAAAGCCGTTTAAGGGGGGCATGGCGGAAATGGACATTATGCCAATGAGGAACAAGACGGACAACTGCCGCATTTTTTTTGAAAGGCCGCCGAGTTTTTCCATATTTCTGGTATGCGTATATTTATCTATCAATCCCGAGCCCATAAACAGCGAACTTTTGCTTAAACCGTGATTTATTATATGAAGCAAGACCGCCAGCATTGCAAAGTATTCTATGGATTTAAAATTCTCTGCCTTTGCCCAGTAAGAAATGCCAATCCCCATAAAAATTATGCCCATATTTTCAATAGTGGAAAATGCCAGCAATTTTTTTATATCCTTTTGCGCCATTGCATACATAATGCC
>JAJYYS010000130.1 GCA_021800745.1 bacterium | reverse complement strand
CTTTAACGCAGTTCAACCCCCATTTGTCGAAAACGGCTTTCAATTCCGGGAATTTTTCCTTTTCGCAGGCGATTAACATTCTTTCCTGCGATTCGGACAGCATCATTTCTACCGGAGCCATTCCGGCAGTCCTGAGCGGAATAGCGTCTAAGTCTATGAGCATTCCTTTTCCGCTTTTATCCGCCATTTCGAAGGACGAGCTCGTCAAGCCTGCGGCGCCCATATCCTGAATGGATACTATAAGTTTTTTCTCCATAGCTTCGAGGCATGCTTCGAGAAGAAGTTTTTCGGTAAAAGGGTCGCCTACCTGAACCGTGCTTCTTTTTTTGTTCTTTTTTAAGTCGAATTCTTCGGATGCCATAGTGGCTCCGTGTATGCCGTCCATTCCGGTTGCCGAACCCACGTAAACTACTATATTGCCGACTTCGCACTTAGAAGAAAGAAATATGCCGTCTTTTTTGGCTATGCCTATGGTGAAAGCGTTTACGAGTATGTTGTCGTTATAGCATTCGTCGAATACGACTTCTCCTCCTACCGTAGGCACGCCCATGCAGTTTCCGTAAAAACCGATTCCCTTAACGACTTCGGAGAGATAATAAGGCGTCCTCGGATGCGAAAAACTTCCGAACCTTAAAGAATTGAGGTTTGCCACGGGTCTCGCGCCCATAGTAAAAATATCGCGCATGATGCCGCCTACCCCGGTTGCAGACCCCTGAAAAGGCTCTATGAAAGAAGGATGGTTATGGCTTTCCATTTTAAATACAAGCACGTCGCCGTCACCGAAATCGACTACTCCGGCATTTTCTCCGGGACCTATCATGACCTTGCCGCCTTCCGTCGGCAGAGTTTTAAGGTAAACCTTGGAACTTTTGTAAGAACAGTGTTCCGACCACATAGCCGAGAATATGCCGAGTTCGAAAGAGTCGGGCTCCCGCCCCAGCAGTTCCGAGATTTTTTCGTATTCTTCGGCCGATAAGCCGAAAAGTTTTTCCGCCTGTTTTTTAGTTTTATTCATTTTATTTTATTATTTTTTATTTTTCCTTTATATATTTGATAATGGATTTAAAAATCCAGCCGCCGTCTTCGCTTCCGAGAATTTTTTCGGAAGACCTCTCCGGATGTGGCATAAGCCCCATTACGTTGCCGGCTTGGTTTGAAATGCCGGCGATATTGCGGATGGAGCCGTTTGGATTGGAACCTGCGGTAATTCCCCCTTTTTCGTCGCAGTATTTAAAAATAACGCTCTTTTTTTTGTCCAAACCGGAGATTAAGCTCTCCGTCGCAAAATAGTTGCCGTCATGGTGGGCTATAGGCATTTTAAGAACGGCGCCTTTTTTTATAGCGCACGTGAAAGGCGTTTCGGTATTGAGCGTTTTTAAATATACATCTTTGCACTCGAACTTTAAAGAATAGTTGGCAAGCATAACGCCGTCCAGAAGCCCGGCTTCGAGAAGTATCTGAAAACCGTTGCAGATGCCGAGCGTTATACCGCCTTTGGCGGCATAGTCCTTAACCGATTCCATAACCGGGCTTCTTGCGGCAAGAGCGCCCGACCTTAAATAATCTCCGTAAGAGAATCCTCCGGGGATTACGATAAAATCGTATTTTTTAAGGTCTTTGATTTCGTCTTTATGCCATATAAAAGATGCGTTTACTCGGAATACCGAGTTTAAAACGCGGTAAACGTCAGCATCGCAGTTTGAACCGGGAAATACGGTAATCCCGGCTTTAATTTTTTTATTATCCATTGTCCTGTTTAATTTGAAATTAAGATGCAGTTCATTTAATTTCTATGCTGAATTCTTCTATTAACGGGTTAGAGAGAACTTTCTCGGAAATTTCTTCGGCTTCTTCTTCAAGCGGGCGGCGTTTGCCGCTTTTGTCTTCATTGAAATCCAATTCTATATATTTTCCTACCCTTACGTCTTTAACGTTGCCGTAACCGGAAGACTTAAGAACCGATAAAACTGCTTTTCCCTGCGGGTCGAGGACTTCTTCTTTCAGCGTAACCTTAATAAATGCTTTTTTGCCCATTTTTTTCCTCTTTTCATTTTTATTTAAAAATAAATATAGCCGCTTTTTCTTATTTTCCGGCTATTCGGCGTTATACCTGTCGAATATATAATTTATGTATTTGTAATAATAATTTATATCGAATATAGCTTCTATTTCTTCCTGCGTCATAAGATTAGAGACGGAGGCATCTTTTTTTAATAATTCCTTGAAGCCCGTCTGCGTTTGAATGCTCTCGTGGGCAAGTTTCTGAACTATTTTATAGGCTTCCTCCCTTAACATCCCTTTATCCACCAAAGACAATAAAACTTTCTGCGAAAAAATAACTCCTTTGGTTAAATCGATATTTTTTAGCATATTTTCTTTATTTACGACTAAGTTGTCTATGAGGTAAGTCAGCTGATGAAGAATGTAATATGCCAGAATAGTAGAATCCGGAGCTATAATTCTTTCTACGGACGAATGCGATATATCCCTTTCGTGCCACAGCGGTATATTTTCTAAAGACGCTATAAGATTAGACCTTAAAATTCTAGAAAGCCCGCAGATATTTTCGGATATTATCGGATTCTTCTTATGCGGCATAGCGGAAGAACCTTTTTGGCCCGGCGCGAAAGGCTCTTCGAGCTCGGAAACTTCGGTTCTCATAAGATGCCTGATTTCAAGCGCTATTTTTTCGCAGGAAGCTCCGAGCGACGCAAGCGCGTAAAAAGCGTCCGCATAAACGTCTCTCTGAATAACCTGGTTCGATAAAATATTATTAAGTCCGAGCAGTTCCAAGGCGTTCTTTTCCACTTCCGGAGATATATTGGCATATGTCCCTACTGCCCCCGAAAGTTTGCCGAAAGAGGATGAACTAACGGCATTTTTAATCCTTTCCTCCGCCCTTTTAATTTCTTCGTAAAATATCAGAAGCTTAAAGCCCAGAGTAACGGGTTCGGCATGTATTCCGTGCGTCCTTCCCATTACCGGCGTAAATTTATGCCTTAACGCCTGATTTCTGAGAGATTCCTTGAGGGTTTCGGCTTTCTTCAGGATAAGTTCGAGGGCTTCTTTTAATATTAAAGAAAAAGAGGTGTCGCCGACGTCGGAAGAAGTAAGCCCCAAATGAATAAATCTCGAATCTTCGCCGACGTATTTTGCCACGTTGGTTAAAAAGGCTATCACATCGTGTTTCGCAACGCGTTCTATCTCTTCTATTTCGTTTACGTTGAATTTGGCTTTCCGGATAATGTTCTCGTATGAATCGTCGGGGATTTTACCTGTTTTATTATATGCCGTACAGACGGCAAGCTCAACCTTGAGCCAGGTATTATATTTATTTTCGAGCGACCATATTTTGGAAATTTCGGGAAGGGAATATCTGTCTATCAAGTTTTAACCTCCGTTATATACGCTGTATATATTATTTTTATTTTTACTTCTTAGTAGCGATGGCGATTTTATAAAGCCCGCGTTTGATGCTTAAACCCATAACGTTTACGATGCTTGAAGCTGTAGATTCTTTATCGGCTTTTATAATAATCGTGGGATTGCTTTCCCGCGTTTTAACGTTTTTCAGAAATAGAGACAGTTCTTTTTCGGACAGCTCTTTATTTTTATAAAATATTTTGCCGGCTTTCGTTATGTATATAGTTATAGGTTTTTTAGACGACGTAAAAGATTTTACTCCCGATTTAGGCAGATGGATTTTTATGCCGTAGCTTGAAGTAAAAGTCGTCGTCATCATAAAAAATATCAGCAGTGTTAAGAAAACGTCCACCATATTGATAACGTTTATTATGGGGTCCGGTTTTCTTTTATATGCAAACTTCATATTTATATTTAACGCCTGTTTTAGATAATTAATCTTTTTTCATAAAAGATACGATCCTCGATGCGGTATCTTCCATTGCCGCTCCGAAGTTAAACGCTTTAGAAGCAAAATACTTAAAAAATAAAAAAGATATTATGGCGATTATCAGCCCTATCGCGGTCGAATAGAGAGCCTCCGAAATACCGAGGGCAAGAAGATGCGGGTTTGTAATGCCGCTCTGATAGGATACGGCGCTGAGAGCCTTAATCATGCCTACGACCGTTCCGAGAAGCCCCAGCAGCGGAGCGATAGTCGTAATCGCGCTCAGTCCTTCGAGGTTTTTTTCGAGGTCTAAATATGCCCTTCTTCCCGACTCTTCGACCTCTAATTTAATGGTATCTATAGAGTTTTTATAGTTGTCTA
>JAJYYS010000129.1 GCA_021800745.1 bacterium | reverse complement strand
TAATAAAATCGATAATATTATTTAAGTGTGGTAAAAAGTGGTAAAAAGTGGTAAGCATTTAATTATATTAAAATAATAAACTTAAATAATTTATTTATTTTATGTTAAGCGGAAGATATAACCATTCGATAGACGATAAAGGCAGAATAAAAATTCCTCAGAAAATAAAAGATTCTTTGGTATCCGTTTACGATAATACTTCCGTCGTTATTACAAACCTCGATAAGTGCCTTGTAGCCTATCCGCTTGAAGAGTGGCGCAAATTAGAAGAAAAGGCACTTAGACTCCCTTCGATGCAAAAAGACGTTATAGAATTTTTAAGGTATTTTTTTTCCGGCGCAGAGGAAGTAGAACTTGATAAAATGGACAGAATACATATTCCGCAATCGCTTAAAATAAGCGGAAATTTGAATAAGGATGCAGTTCTTGTAGGAATAATCAACAGATTCGAAATTTGGGACAGAAATATGTGGGACGCAAACTTTGAAGGTGCAAAATCCAATTTCGAATCCATTGCGGCCACAATGTCGCAGATCGGTTTTTAGTATGTCTTCTCATATACCGGTGCTTTTGGGCGAAGCGATGGATATTTTAAATATTGAGCCGGGGAAAGTTTACGTTGACGGAACTTTGGGGGGCGGCGGTTTTTCGGAAGAGATATTAAAAAGGTTAAATAAAGGCGGTTTTCTTATCGGTATAGACAGAGATGCCGAAGCGGTAAAAAACGTCAGGGCTGAATTTGAAAGTAAATTCGATAATAAAAATTTCAAGCTGTTTCATTCAAATTTTAGTAAAATAGATGAAATAGTAAAAGCCGCAGGATTTACCGAAATCGACGGCATCGTGCTTGACCTTGGAATAAGTTCTATTCAGCTTGAGGGCGGCAGGGGGTTCAGCTTTAATGAAGATGAAGGCGGCGGCGGAGGTTTAGATATGAGGATGGATAAGGAAAGAGTTTTGACGGCATACGATATAGTAAACGGCTATTCCGAGAAGAACATAGCCGATATTATATATAAATTCGGAGATGAAAAATTTTCAAGGAGAATAGCAAAAAGGATAATAGAATATAGAAAAAATAAACCGGTGGAAACATCTTTGGAATTAGCGGACATCGTAAGAAAAGCCGTCTATAGAAGTTACGGAAAATTCAAGAAATTTAAAACGGACCCTGCGACGAAAACATTTATGGCGTTAAGAATTTTTGTAAATGAGGAATACGATTCATTGTCGGAATTTTTAGAAAAGCTTAAAAATGTTTTAAAAAAAGGCGGCAAGGCGGTTATAATTTCTTTTCACTCCGGAGAAGACAGGCTAGTTAAGCATTTTTTAAAAAATAATTTATATTTTAATCCGTTAAATAAAAAACCTATAGTTCCTGGAGAAGAAGAAATAAAAAAAAATCCTAGATCGAGAAGTGCAAAATTGAGGGCCTTTTATCATGTCTAAGATAAAGCCCTATTTTATAGTTCTCATTATTATATTGACTGTTTTGGGTATTTTTTATGTATGGACGACGATGGAAAGCATAAAACTCGGCTACGATATTACCAAGCTTAACGATGTTAAATCTAAATTAGAACATAAACGCAAAGAGCTTTTAATTAAAAAAACGGCTTTAAGCTCTCCTTCAAGGATTTACGGAATTGCGGGGAAAATGGGTTTCATTTATCCGGAAGAGGGCGAAATTATAATGGTCCATGATTAGAGTATGGAAAACGACTTTAAAACTGAGAATGATATTCGGTTTTATATTAATCCTGATTTTTGGAGGGTTATTAATAAGCAAGGCGTTCGACCTTCAAATGATAGAAGGCCGGAGATTGAGAATGCTTGCCCGCGAGCAGTTCAGAACAAATGTTTATTTTACGCCGGAGCGCGGCAATATTTATTCTTCTAACGGTAGCATACTTGCGGCAAGCGTTAATGTGCCGGGAATTGCCGTCGACCCTTTGATGGTTGGGCATAAACTCAAAAATGCCGAAAAATTATCTAAAATAACGGGTATAAGCTACGCAAAAATAATTAAAATATTAAACCGCAGGATTCAATTTGCATGGATTAAAAGGAGGGTATCCGGACAGACGGCAAAAGACGTTGAGAAGCATGGGATAGCCGGGGTCATTATAGTAAAACAGCCTGTAAGATATTACCCTAACGGAACTTTGTTGGCCCATGTTTTAGGATTTGTAGGAATCGACGATAACGGTTTGTCGGGGATAGAATATAAATACAATAAATTTTTAAAGGGAAATAAGCGTGCGCTAAAGGTTTTGCACGACGGTTTAGGTCAGTATATATTCGTAAGGGGATTCGGACTTAAAAAAGCAACGCACGGCGATAACATTTATTTAACTATTAATAAACAGCTTCAGTTTATAACTCAGTATTATTTAGATAAGGAGGCTAAGGCGGCTCATTCCAAAGGCGCCTTCGCAATACTTATGGATCCAAACACGGGAGCGATTCTTGCCATGGCGGATTATCCTTATTTTAATCCAAACCGTTACTGGAAATATTCCGCGAGATACTGGAGGAACAGAGCGGTTACCGACGATTTCGAACCAGGTTCCACTATGAAGCCGTTTGTCGTGGCCGCCGCTCTTTCTGAAGGAATTGTAAAACCGGATACTATAATTAACTGTTATCACGGAACATATTCGCTGGACGGTATAACAGTGCACGACGTAGAAAACTGGTTCGGCAGATTTTCCGTCAACCAGATAGTCGAATATTCCAGCAATGTAGGCGAGTGCCAGATAGGCCTGAAATTTAAAAAATCCCAGCTTTATAAATGGTTTAGCTTATGGGGATTCGGGCATACTCCCCACGCCGGGCTTCTGGGAGAGGCTAAAGGAATTATAAAGCCTTTAAGCGAATGGTCGGAAGTCGGTCCCTGCGAAATGGCGTTCGGACAGGGTATCAGCGTTACGGGACTGCAGGAAATGGCTGGGCTTTCGGCTATAGCGAACGGCGGACGCATGATAAAGCCTTATATTATTAAAAAAATCGTAAATGCGTACGGAAAAGTTATTTATAAAGCAAAACCGAAATATTTAAAAAGAATAATAACTTCCAAAGTAGATAAAGAAGTTAAATATATGATGCGCTTAGTCGTTAAAGACGGAACCGGCCAGTATTCTAATCTCATAGATTTTAAGGTTTCCGGAAAAACCGGAACAGGGCAGATTGCCGACCCGAAAACCGGTAAATATTATAAAAACAGATATACGGCATCTTTTATGGCTTTTGTTCCATACAGGCATCCTGAATTAGCGATGCTTGTAGTTCAGCAGGAGCCCTCTAAAATAGGCTATTACGGCGGAGCCGTCAGCGCGCCCGTGGTGCGCAGCGTATTTAAAAACGCGTTAAATATATTAAACGTATATCCCGGCGGAAACGCATATATAAAACAGTCTAAAACGGATGCAAACTTTAAAGCCGGCCTTGTAGCCGCAACAGGCGGCGCTGACAATACTCCGGCAGCCGTTTCCGGAGTAATGCAGGATTTAAAAGGCGATACAATTTATAAAGCGTTAAAGGTTTTAAAGCAATACAGGCTTGATGTAAAAGTCAGCGGAAGCGGATATTTATATTATCAGAGCATAAAGCCTGGGACGGATGCCGGCAACGGAAAAGTCATAGTTTTAAAATTCAGGCCGGGTAAATATTACTCTTCGGCAAATTTAAAAAGTACAAAAAAAGCAAAAAGTAAAAAGTAAAATTTATGAATATTAGGGATATTATAAAAAACAGCGATTTAATAAAAGCCGTATTCGGGAGAACGGATATCGATATTGCCGGAATTTCAAACGATTCCCGCGGTATAAAAAGAGGTTACCTTTTCGCCGCAAGAAAAGGGGTTAACATCGATTCCAATATTTATATAGACGAAGCGGTATCAAAAGGCGCTTCCGCTATATTAACGGATGATGCCGAAATAGCCGAAAGACTTAAAGACAAGGATGTTGTTATAATAACGGCGAAGAATGCTTTAAAAGCCTATGCCGTTATTTCCAAAAACTTTTTCGACAATCCGGCGGAAAAATTAAAAATCGCGGGCGTTACGGGAACAAACGGTAAAACTACCACTACGTTTTTGATAAAATCAATTTTAACGGCGGCAGGAAGTAAAACAAGTTTAATAGGAACGATAGATTATGAAATCGGAGGCGGTTCCGCTCCGTCTAAGAATACTACGCCGGATGCGCTTGAACTTAACGGGATGTTTTCGGAAACCGTTAAATCCGGCGGATGCTGCTGCGTTATGGAGGTTTCTTCGCATAGCCTTGCGCAGGACAGGGTTTACGGGGTTCCTTTCGATGTTGCGG
>JAJYYS010000128.1 GCA_021800745.1 bacterium | reverse complement strand
GTAAAAGAAGTATCTCTGATAAATTCCGACCCATACGGCAAGGGGTGGGTATGCAAGATTAAAGCCGACAATATAGAAGCCGATAAAAAAAATCTTCTTACCGGAAAAGAAGCGGTAGAAGCATACAAGAAAAAGATAGAAGCAGACGGAATTAAATGCGAATAGCTTAAATCGATAATATAAATATAAAACCTTAAATATAAAATAAAAAATAGGAAGATATTAAATGCCGATTTTTAATGAATGCAATATTCCCGAAGACCTCTATTACGATATAGAAAACCAGGTTTGGGGCAGAAAAAACTCCGATGGCACTTTTACCTTCGGAATGACCGACCCAGCTCAATCTTTAGCAGGCAAAATTCTTTACGCCGATGTTAAACCCGTAGGAAAAATAATTAAAAAAGGAAAGAGCGCCGCGACTATAGAAAGCGGCAAATACGTCGGCCCTTTTCCTATGCCTTTTGCCGGAGAAGTCGTAGAAGTAAACAAAGAGCTCGAAAACGACTCTCATATTATTAATTTAGACCCTTACGGAAAAGGCTGGATAGTAAAACTTAAGCCTCTTCCAGAATCCATGTCGGACGTAAATTCTCTTCCTACCGGGGAAGATGCCGTTAACGCTTATATAAAAAAACTGGAAAAAGAAGATATAATCTGTAAAAAGAGATAAAAAATATGAGTTTTTATGAATATAACGAAGATATAGACGAAGAATACGCAAAAGGATTCGATATAAGAAAAAAATATTTTAACTCCGAAATAAATTTTTACGCTCCCAGCATTAAATCATACGAAACGGAAGATTTTAAAAACGGCAAATCCGATTCCTTCCCTCCCTTTTCAATAACCGGCGGTTCATGCTCCTTAAAATGCGAACACTGCAACGCCGAAATTTTAAAATCTATGGCTCCTGCGCTAACGCCGGACGAGCTTTTTGTAAGGGCTAAAACTATATACGAATCCGGAGGCATGGGATTTTTGCTTAGCGGCGGCTCAAACAGCAAAGGTATAGTCGATATTTTGCCGTATATAAAAACTATAAAAAAAATAAAATCGGATTTAAACCTTAAAGTAATAGTCCACTGCGGGCTCATAACCGAAGAGATAGCCGACGGACTTTTAGACGCAGGGGTCGATTCTGCAATGCTAGACATAATAGGCGAAGAGGATACTATACGCAAAATATACCACTTAAACGCTACGGTTAAAGATTACGAAAATTCCCTGAAATATCTATCGGACAGAAAAATACCTTGTTCTCCGCATGTAGTAATAGGTTTAAAACACGGGCGCATAGCCGGAGAATTTAACGCTATAGATATTATTTCTGGCTACGATATATCATCTCTTGTATTGGTGGGTTTTATGCCGATGCATAATACTAAAATGGAAAATGTTATTCCTCCGGCAGCGGAAGAAATCGGAGAAGTATTTTTATACGCCCGCAAAAAATTTACTGAAACGCCGGTTCTTTTAGGCTGTGAAAGACCTTACGGACTAAGCAAGTTCAAAATAGAAGAACTTGCGGTAAAATCCGGATTAAACGGCATTGCCTATCCTTCTGAGGGAATTATTCCTTTCAGCGTAAAGCTCGGATTAAAGCCTAAATTTTCGGAAGTATGCTGTTCGTTAATTTTTTCTGAAGCGGCTTTGCCCGTCATAGGACTTGGAAATTAATCTATAATAAATATAATTGGATATGTGAAGTTTCAGTGAAACTTTCCTGCCGCAGCAGGTTGGGACTAATCGCAGTGCGAAATAATATAATAAATTCAATGAAATGTTCAGGGTAATAGACACCGGTTTAAACGATTTTTCGTATAATATATGCATGGATAAATCCCTCCTGGAACTGAGAAAGGAGGGGTTAATAGAGGACACTTTCCGTTTTTTAAGATTTAAGCCGTGCGTTTTAACCGGATACCACCAGTCGGTATTCAGCGAGATAAGGCGAGATTACTGCGAAGAGCGCGGTATAGGCATAGGCAGGAGGATTACCGGCGGAGGAGCGATATATTTCGACGAAGCTCAGCTGGGGTGGGAACTCGTATTTTCTTCTAAAAACATTAAGATTAAAAGTCTTGAAAATTTAACGGAAAATATATGCGCC
This sequence comes from bacterium, assembly GCA_021800745.1. The sequence goes on along the minus strand of JAJYYS010000128.1, from coordinate 2,220 downwards.
GCTTTCGCAAGAGGGATAAGCAAACTTGGAATTAATGCAAAGTTCAGACCGAGAAACGATATAGAAGTTGACGGCAGGAAGATTTCGGGGACCGGCGGCACGTACGAGTCTTCGGTTTATTTTTTTCAAGGAACCCTGCTTTTAGATTTTAATCCCGAAAATATGGTAAAATCGCTGAAAATTCCGGTAGAAAAATTGACGTCCAAAAATTTTAATTCAATTCTTTCAAGAGTAACATCCGTTAAAAGCATTTTAGGCAGTATTCCCGATTTAAACCTTATTAAATCGGCCGTTCTTTCGGGATTTCAAGAACACTTAGGTTTAGATTTTTTTTACGAATCGGAATTATCGGAAAAAGAAGAAGATTTTTTAAAAGAAAACCGCCGGTTTTACGGTTCAGACGAGTGGATTTATTCCAATGAATTCGACCCTGTTAAAACTAAAATGATTTCCGAAATTTATAAATGCGGCGGAGGTTTTTTTAAGACTTATGCAAAGGTTGACGAAAAGAGAAATTTATTAAAATATATTTATTTTACCGGGGACTATTTTGTTTCTCCGGCAAGGGCTATTAACGATTTAGAAAGCTGCCTGAAAGATACGCCTTTTGACGAAATAATCTTTAAAATAGACGATTATTTCGAAAAATTCAAACCGGAGTTCCAGAATATCGGGAAAGAAGATTTTTTTAATATCGTTACGCAGATTATCAATAAAGTTAATTTTTATAAAAATACCGGAATAAAAGAAGAAGATTTATCCAGATTTATTTTCGTAAACGGAATGAAGCCGGAGGATGTTTCATCGGCAGAATATATTCTTTTGCCATACTGCGCTAAAAAAATAAACTGCGAATATAGAAATAAAGACAAATGTATATCCTGCGGCGAATGCGAAACCGGAACCGCATATAAATTTGCCGAAAGATACGGAATTACGCCGAAGACTATTATCAATTATGAAAATTTGGTAGAAACTTTAGGCGAATTAAGCGTAAAAGGAGTTAAAACTTACATAGGGTTCTGTTGTAAAGAATTTTACATAAAAAGAAGCGCCGCATTTAAGGAAAGCGGAATAAAAGCTCTTTTAATCGATATTTCGTCGCCTTTATGCTATAAATACAAAAAAGAAGAATCTGCTTACGAAGGCGCTTTTGAAGGGGAAACTTCCCTAGGAGTTAACGTTTTATTTAAAATGTTCGGATAAAAATAAAATCGGAGGACATATATTATATGAACGGAACTGCGGCATTAGAAGATTTAAATTTAAATTATAAAAATTATTCTCCGGAATACTTAAAGGTAAGCCTTGCGGCGGCAATGACTATGGATTTCGTGCCGGGCATTTTTTACCGCAACGCCTGCCTGCACTGTATAAACGTTCTTTTGACCTACGATGAAGGATGCAGGGCAAACTGCGCATATTGCGGACTTCAGAAATCGAGGGAAGGGGAATATAACGATAAAAGTTTTATAAGAGTAGATTGGCCTGCATTTAAAACGGACGATATTATCGGGGCTGCGCTTAAGAAAAAAAATATAGTGGATAGAATCTGTATTTCTATGATAACGCACGAAAGAGCAAAAGACGATACCTTTACCGTTTTAAAAAGATTCGCAAACGAACTTCATTGTCCCGTTTCTATACTGATGACCCCTACTATATTAAAACATAACGATATAGAACGTTTTAAAGAATACGGCGCCGATATGGTAACCGTCGCCCTGGACGCAGCGACCCCGGAACTGTTCGACGAATATAGGGGAAGGGGAGTAGGGGGTCCGCACAGATGGGAAAAATATAACGATATACTTGAATATTCTGTTTCAGTTTTCGGCAAAAATAAGGTCGGATGCCATCTAGTAGTCGGTCTCGGCGAAACGGAAAAAGAAATGATTTTCAGGATGCAGGCGGTAAGGGATAAAGGCGCAAGGTCGCATCTTTTTTCTTTTTATCAGGAAAAAGGCTCTAGATTAGAAAATCATCCTCAGTGTCCGGCTGGCCAATACAGAAGAATTCAAGCTGCAAGGCATATAATTGACTACGATATGGGCAGGGCTGAAAATATGAAATTCGACGGCGGCGGAAAAATCGTAGATTTTGGAATACCGTTTAAAAACGTAGCGGAGATAATAGAAAGAGGCGCGGCTTTCCAGACTACGGGCTGTCCGGGAAAGACCGAAATTTCCGCATGCAACAGGCCTTTCGGAGATTCTTCGC
>JAJYYS010000127.1 GCA_021800745.1 bacterium | reverse complement strand
CTTACGGATACCGGAAGATTTATCCCGTTATCGTCCGAAAAGACCTCTATAAGCGTTTGGAGGGTTCTCCCAACCCCGATGCCGTAACAGCCCATTACAAAAAATCTTGCCTCTCCTTTTTCGTCTAAAAATTTGGCATTTAGAATATTTGAATATTTTTCTCCAAGCTTAAAAATATGCCCGAGTTCTATTGCATTTTTAACGGTTAAAACGCCGGAACATCTGGCGCACTTATCGCCGGCTTGAACGCTTCTTATATCGGCTACGATATCCGGAGTAAAATCTCGTCCGGGCTTCACGTTTGCCATGTGGGCATCTTTTTCGTTTGCTCCGGTAATCCAATATTCCGAGTTATTAATCTCTTCATCTATTATAACAATAAGGTTTAAGCCGTTTAAGCCGAACGGACCTGCAAAACCGCATGGAGCGCCGGTTATCCTTTCTACATCCTGCTCTTTTGCAAGGAATAAATTTTTAACTCCCGCCGCTTTTTTCAGCTTGCGCTCGTTTATTTCCCTGTCTCCCCTTACCATGGCGGCAATAAACCCTGATTCGGTTTCATATATAAGCGTCTTTGCAAAGCATGTCTTATCCACCTTAAGATATTCCCCTACTTCCTCGACGGATTTTTTATCCGGAGTAAAGAGTTTGGTCATCTTCGGCTGCCTGCACGATTCAAGCGGACCACGGCAATCGGAAGCGGAATCGGCTTCATCGATAGAAGCGGCATATCCACAGTCTTCGCAGATAACTATCTTGTCTTCCCCGTATTCGGAAAAAACCATAAGTTCTTCGGAATAGTTTCCCCCTATTTCCCCTGCTTCGGCTTTAATGAATTTAAAATCGAATCCGAGTCTTTTAAATATATTTTCATATGCCCGCTTCATTTTCTTATAACTTTCGTCGAGTCCTTCCTCGTCCGCGTCAAAACTGTAAGCGTCTTTCATGATAAACTCTTTGGCTCTCATCAATCCGAATCTCGGACGCATCTCATCCCTGAACTTAAGGTGTATCTGATATAGCGTCAGCGGCAATTCCTTATAGGACTTTACGTTTTTCTTAACAAGGTCTGTTACCACTTCTTCATAAGTCGGTGCAAGGCAAAAATCCCTGTCCTGCCTATCCTTAAACCGCAGAAGCTCTTTTCCGTAGTCTTCGTCTCTTCCCGATTCTTTCCATAAGTCTAAGGGCTGGACAAACGGCATCGAAAGTTCGACGGCGCCTGCCGAATTCATCTCCTGCCTTATTATATCTTCCAATTTACGCAAACTTTTTAAACCGAGAGGAAGATAAGTATATATGCCCCCCGAAAGCTGTCTTACATATCCGGCTCTTAAGAGCAGTTTATGGCTTTTAAGAACCGCCTCTTTAGGGTCTTCTTTCAAAGATGGAATAAAAAACGATGAATATCTCACGCTAACTCCTGATTTTTAATTTTTATTTTTTAACTGACTTAAATTAATTTTCTCTCCGGTAATGTTTTCTACTTCGTTGATTAATGCTTGGAGTATTTCCTTTTTATCATATTTTCCGATAATTTTTCCTTTTGAAAATAAAACGGATTTTTCCCTGCCTCCGGCAATACCGATATCGGCATGCATAGACTCCCCCGGACCGTTTACTACGCATCCCATTATTGCGACTTTTATATCGGATTTTATTCTGGCGGAAACTCTTTCGAATTCCCTTGCCATATTTACTATATCAACCTCGGCTCTTCCACAGGTAGGACACGAGATAAGCTGAACCCCGCCACGCCTTAAGCCTAAATCTCTTAAAATATTATAGCCGGCGATAACTTCCATAACCGGGTCGTCGCTCAGAGAAACCCTAAGGGTATCTCCTAATCCCTCATATAATAATATTCCAAGTCCTACCCCTGATTTTATTGCTCCCGAAAATGCCGTTCCGGCTTCGGTTATGCCGATATGAAACGGATAATCCACTTTTTCTGCCAGAAGTTCGTATCCTCTTACGGTAGTCAAAATATCGGTAGATTTTAAGGATATTTTTATATCGTAAAATGATTCGTCTTCTAATAGTTTTATATGTTTCAGTCCGCTTTCAACCATCGCCGCGGCAAAATCTCCGCCGTTTTTCTCTAAAATCCCTTTTTCTAAAGAACCTGAATTTACCCCTATCCTGATAGGCACGCCGCTGTCTTTGCAGGCGTTTGCGACTTCTTTTACTTTTTTCTTATCGCCTATGTTCCCCGGATTAATCCTTAGCCCTTTAACTCCGGCCGCTAAAGACGCCATGGCAAGCCTGTGGTCGAAATGAATATCCGCCACGATAGGGACATCGACCTGTCTTACGATATCTTTCAAAGATTTTGCGGCTTCAGGCGTATTTACGGCAACCCTGACTATTTCGCAGTTATAGCTCTCTAAGTCTTTAATCTGCCTAACCGTAGAAACGGTATCTTCGGTAACGGTATTGGTCATAGATTGGACGCTTACCGGAGCATCGGAACCTATCGGAACATTACCTACTTTGATTGTTCGGGTGTGTCTTCTTTTTATCATTTTTAATTTTTAATATATATATTATAATATATTGGAATCAAAAATATAATATAAAAAAACAAACGGCAATTTTAATTAACGGATTAAATTAATTATGTTTGAATTTTTAAGAGATAAGGTTTATACGATAGACGGAAATAAAATAAGGCTGTTATCCATACTTACGTCTATCGCAATTATTATAGCTTCATATCTTATAGCTTATATATTCTCTCATTTAATTAGAAGGGAGTTCAGAAAAAATAAAACTTTAAATAAGGCTTTCATAAAAACCGTAACGAGATTTATTAAATATATCATTTTAATAATAGGCTTTTTCATTGCTTTTCAGGTTTTAGGGGTAAACTTGAGTTCTCTTGCCTTTTTAGCCGGCGTTATAGGTCTCGGCATTGGATTCGGCATGCAGAATATTATAAGTAATTTTATATCCGGCATCATTATATTGTTCGAAAAACCCATAAAAGAAGGGGAATATGTCGAGGTTGCCGGCTACGACGGCATCGTCAGCGATATAAGGGCAAGAAGTACCACGATTACGACAAGGGATAATATCTCCATAATAGTTCCCAATTCTAATTTCATAACATCCAATGTAATAAACTGGTCGCACAGGGACCCTAAGATAAGACTTCATATACCCTTGGGGATAGAGGAAACGGCATCAAAGTTAGACATTGCAAAAAAGGTATTATTGGAAATTGCCGAAGAAAATCCGGAGGTTCTTAAAAAACCCGGGGCTTCCGTATGGTTCGTTAATATTGGGGCATCGTCCTTTAATCTGGAACTGATTGTATGGATTTCGTCGCCTATAAGAAGACATTTTATAATCAGCGACATAAACTTCGAAATAGCGAAGAAGTTTGCGCAATATGATATAGATTTAACTTATCCGTGGACTAACCTTGCATTTAAAAACGAATTAAAGATAAGGACGGATAATGATAATGCCTTTATAAGAGATACCGAAGGCGGCGGCGACATTTAATTTTAATTTATTTTTTTAACGACTCTAAATAAGATGCAAGCTTTTTGATATCCCCATACGGAATATAATCATAAGAAGGCATAATCGAATAATAGGTCTTTCCGTTAATTTTTACTACCGAACCCACCTTGTAATGAAACTGCGGATTTTCAATCTGCACAACCGTCCATCCGTAACTTTTGTTTTTATTGCCGTAATTCGACAAGGAAGGGCCGAGCGTTCCGCCTAACCCCTTAATTATATGACAATCTATGCAGTTATAATAATTAAAAAGATATTGCCCCCGATTATTTTCATATCCATGCGCACTTTTAGCGGGCGTTAAACAAAATGCGGAAGATAGTAAAACCGCTCCCGCAGATATAAAAATCAAAGCGGATAAAACCGTTTTTTTATAATAATTATTTTTGAAATTCATTTTTTTCAACCTCTGCAATTATTTAACGATATTTGTTTTGAATTCCGTTTATTCTTATTTTCTATCTTGTTGCCGTATCTATAGTTACTTCTACCATCATTCCGGGCTTTAAAATATGTCTGCCGTCGTTTAATATTCTGATCCTTACGGGAAGTCTGTGCGTTACTTTGGTAAATGTTCCTGAGGGATTATTAGTAGGGATTAAGGCAAATTTTGAAGTACTGACCGAACCCACAAATTCTACCGTTCCCTTAAAAACCTTTCCCGGAAAGGAATCTACGGCAATTTTAACGGGATCTCCTGTTTTAATATTACCGATGACCGTTTCTTTTATATTTGCCGTTACCCAAACCCTTCTCATATTATTCTCCATTACTATCGGAGTTCCGGGCATAACATATTCCCCTATATAAGACATTTTTTCCGATA
>JAJYYS010000126.1 GCA_021800745.1 bacterium | reverse complement strand
TATAAAAATGATTTTAGACGACGACGTCGAACGGGCAATGTCGTCTAAAATAGTATGGGAATGCCTTGAATGCCATACATGCGTGGAATTGTGTCCGCAAAATTACAGTTGGGAAACCGTTCTTACCACACTTAAAAATCTTGCGATAAAGAATGACGTCGGTCCCCGGAATGTTAAAAAGGCGGAGGAGCTTTTCTTTAAAACATTAAGACTCGGCGACCCGCAGGAGGGGATGCGCAAAAAATTAGGGCTTCCTCCCGTAAAGAAGGTTTTAGATGCGGAATTCAAAAGGATTATAGACGAAAATATTTTATAAGACATATTGTTAAAAAAATGTATATATGTTATATTTAAATCGTAAATATTACGCAAATTTATAAAAAAATAGAGGGATTAAAGTGTTCAGGATAAAAAATAAATTTAATGCGGAAAGGGATATATCCGGATGCGGATTATGCGGCATTATAAACGCGAAAAAAGTTAGGACGAACGGCGGCGATATAAAAAAGGCTATATCGGTCGAGCATGACAGGGGAAACGGCTTAGGCGGCGGTTTTGCCGTTTACGGCAACTATCCGGATTACGCCGAATTATACGCCTTTCATATAATGTACGATAATCTTCCGGCTAAGGCAGACGTCGAAGAATATCTTAAAAATAATTTTATTATCGAAAAAGAAGAACCTATTCCCACTTTCAGGACTCCTAAAATATACGACCATCCTTATCTGTACCGCTATTTTATAAAGCCTAAATCCGACAGGCCGGACAAGCTGTTCCATGAACTCGGAGACGACGATTTTGTAGTCAACAGCGTTATGCTGATTAATCAAAATTATGACGGAGCATACGTTTTCTCGAGCGGAAAAAATATGGGGGCATTTAAGGGGGTTGGCTATCCTGAAGATATCGCCGATTTTTATAAATTGGAAGAAATTGAAGGCTATATGTGGACGGCGCACAATAGGTTTCCGACGAATACGCCGGGTTGGTGGGGCGGCGCTCATCCTTTTACGTTATTGGATTGGTCTATCGTTCATAACGGGGAAATATCTTCCTACGGAATAAACAAAAGGTATCTCGAGATGTATAAATATAATCTTGCGCTCAGGACGGATACCGAAGTAATAACATATATCTTAGACCTTCTTATCAGAAAGCATAAACTTCCGGTTCGCATAGCCTTGTCGGTTCTTGCCTCGCCGTTCTATCAAAAAATAGACAAAATGGACGGTGATAAAAAGGAGTTATATACCGCATTAAGGCAGATTTACGGAAGCGCGCTTTTAAACGGACCTTTTGCTATTGTATTTGGATATTCTAAAGGTATGGTCGCTATGAATGATAGAATAAAACTCAGGCCTCTCGTTGCCGCCGCTATGGGCGATTTTACTTATGTCGCATCGGAGGAAGCCGCAATAAGAGCCGTATGCCCGTCTCCGGATATCGTATGGTCGCCTAAAGCGGGAGAGCCCGTTATGGTAGAATTTGAAGAAAAACTACAGCAAAAAGCTCAAAAAGGAGGATTGATTAGTTTATGACAAAATCCTCTTTTTCCAATATACAATCCGAATATTTAGCGCTCATAGACCATAATAAATGCGTCAGGTGCAAAAGGTGCATACAAAATTGTGGTTGGGGAACATACAGCTTCGGCGGCGATAAGATTATTTCCGACCATACTAAATGCGTAGCCTGCGGCAGATGCTACACATATTGCCCGGAAGGAGCTATCTCTATAGTCAAAAATCCTACGGTAATCAGAGAAAATGCAAATTGGCAGGAAAGCCTTATAAAAAACATATGGAGGCAGTCGGAAACCGGTGGAATCGTTATATCCGGTATGGGAACCACTTTTAAATATAAAAAATATTTTGACCATATACTTTTGGATGCCTGTCAGGTTACCAATCCTTCAATAGACCCTCTGCGCGAACCTATGGAGCTGAGGACTTATCTCGGTAAAAAGCCTTCAAAGCTGGATATAGATTTTGATGAAACCGGCGAACCGATTTTAAAATCAAAAATGCCTCCGCAAATAGAATTGCAGACTCCGTTTGTTTTTGGAGCAATGTCTTACGGTTCTATCTCTCTTAACGCGCAAAAAGCGATGGCTTTAGCCGCCAGAGCTTTAGGAATCGTTATGAACACCGGCGAGGGAGGATTGCACGACGATTTGGTTCCGTTTGGCAAGAATATCATAGTTCAGGTCGCTTCGGGGAGATTCGGCGTGCACAGGGACTATCTGAACAGCGGAGTGGCGGTAGAAATAAAAATAGGACAGGGTGCAAAGCCGGGCATAGGCGGACATCTTCCCGGCGAGAAAATCGGCGCGGATATATCTAGAACAAGAATGATTCCCGTGGGAACCGATGCAATTTCCCCTGCCCCGCATCATGACATTTACTCTATCGAAGATTTAAGACAGCTTATTTACGCCGTTAAAGAGGCCACCGATTATGAAAAACCCGTATCCGTTAAAGTGGCGGCGGTACACAACATAGCCGCTATAGTAAGCGGAATCGTCAGGGCGGGCGCAGATATTGTTTATATAGACGGTTATACCGGAGGGACTGGGGCAGCCCCCAATATAATTAAAGACCATGTCGGCATACCTATCGAACTTGCTCTTGCTCAAGTCGATGAAAGACTCAGAGAAGAAGGTATAAGGAACGAGGCTTCGCTTGTAGCCGCCGGAAGTATCAGGTCAAGCGCCGATGCCGTAAAAGCCATTGCTTTAGGCGCTGATGCGGTTGCCATAGGAACCGCCGCTCTCGTAGTTATGGGATGCCATGTATGCGGCAAGTGCAATACCGGAAACTGCAGTTGGGGAATTACCACGCAAAGGCCTGAACTTGTAAGGAGGCTGGACCCGGAAATTTATGGAGAGAGATTATATAATCTAATTTCTGCATGGAGCCATGAAATTCAGGAAGTTTTGGGAGCAATGGGGGTTAATTCCATTGAAAGTCTGCGGGGCTCCAGAGAAAGATTGAGAGGCATCGAATTAACGGACGCCGAACTAAATGCTCTTGGAATTAAACATGCGGGATTATAATATATTTTTAAAAATAAGTAAGGAGCGTTAATAAAGATATGATAACTATAGATGCCGCCGGAATGCACTATAAAGAACTTAACCGGTTGATAAGAGAAGGAATTAAAAAAGGTATTAAAAAATTTTTTCTTGAAAACGTCAATGGACAATATTATATAGGAGACGGGATTAAAGGAGACGACGTCGTCATTAATATAAACGGTATTCCGGGGAACGACCTCGGAGCTTTTATGGACGGTCCGACTTTAATTGCAAACAATAACGCGCAGGATAATATCGGCAATACTATGAACGCCGGTAAAATATTAATAAAGGGAGACGCGGGAGACGTTGTAGGATACGGAATGAGAGGAGGAAAAATTTATATTCTCGGCAATGCCGGCTATAGAGTAGGAATACATATGAAAGGTTACAATGAGCAACTGCCTATTATTATCATAGGAGGAAAAGTCGGAAGTTTTTTTGCCGAATATATGGCGGGGGGCATAATAGTATTATTAGGGCTTAACGATTCCGATGAATTCGACAGCGAGTATTTTGCATCCGGTATGCACGGAGGCACTATATATCTCAGAAAAAAAATAGATTTTTCTAAATATTCGAAAGACGTCGAACTCTATGAGGCGGACGAAAACGATATGGATTTTTTAAAAAAATATTTAATCGATTATGCCGATAGTTTTAATATTTCTTCGGAGGAAATTACCGGCAAGCCTTTTTATAAGATAGTGCCTTCAAGCGCAAGGCCTTATGCCCATCTTTATACTTCGGCTTGATATGTAAACGTAAATAACATAATTAATTAAATTTATGAATGAATTATTTTCGGGAACTCAAAAAATGGACATTAACAATCTTAGCGCTATAGAAGAAAGAGTTATTCTGATTAAGGAATCGTTCGAAAAATTAAAAATAGAACGGGATAAACTTTTAACGGAGGTTAAATATAAAGATGACGAGATTAATAAGCTAAAGGATATAATTGCCCAAAATGAAGCCGAAAACGATTCGGTAATAAAAAAAATAGACGGCATATTAAATAGCTTAGAAACGATACAGTTATGAGCGAATTAGTCGAACTTACGATTTTGAATCATAAGTTTATTTTAAACAGCGATAAAGATAGAAAATATTTAGAACGGCTTGCTTCATACGTAAACGCCAAAGCGGATGAAGTAGTCAAAGGGACTAAGTCGGTCGATTCTTTTAACGTTGCCGTTTTGACGGCGCTTAATATAGCCGATGATTTTATGTCGGATAAAATGGAAGTTAATAATGAAAGCAAAAGGGTTTTAGATAAAGTTAACAATATATATAATTATATATCGAAATCTTCATAGATAATTTTCTTTTTGATTTTATAAAAAACCCTGCGGTATTTGATGTTTGTTTTTAAAATTGACCCAACAGTTGGATAGAATGGGATTGTCACCGCCGGTTACGGTAAGGAAACTTTGGAAACTTTGATTCCTTTTTTCAA
>JAJYYS010000125.1 GCA_021800745.1 bacterium | reverse complement strand
AAAACTGTAATATCGCGGTGCAGATAAACGGAAAAATGCGCGACCTTATAGTTGCGGATATAAATTCGGATGAATCCGCAGTGCTTAAAATTGCATTGGACAGCCCCAAAATAAAAAAATACGTCGAAAATAAAAGCCTCATTAAAAAAACGATATACGTTAAAAATAAACTGTTGAGCATAATAATATGAAAAATAAACTTATACTTTTTGTTTTTATTTTATTTGCCGCCGGTTTTTCTACTGCCTGCGGTTTTAGGATTTTAAACGGAAAAGAAGGTCCTGTTAAGAAATATAATAATATATCGCAGATATATATAAAACCTTTTAAAAATTTAACTTATAAAAGCGGCGCAGGGGTATATTTTTCCAATAATATCGCAAATTATCTCAATGTCCAGACCGATATGTTCACATCGAATAAAAACGATGCGCTGTATTATTTAACCGGAAAGATTACCTCGATTCAGAACAGCGTAATGTCTTATACCGGCGTTGCCGCGGCGGTGGATTATATGATAACGGTAAACGCGACGGTAAGTATGTATAAGACGAACGGAAAGATAATTTTCAGTAATGTCGGTTTTTCTTCAGGGGCAACTTATTATAATTATATTAATCCCCTTATTGCGCATAAACAGGAAAAAATGGCGATAGAAACGGTTTCTAAAAGAATTGCCAGAAAAATCGTAATATATATAGAAACTAAAAAATTAACCTCATATTAAATCTTCTTGTATTTTGCGTATATAATAAGAGTTATTTTTGCGAATAGATAGCCTAAAATGCCGCCGGCAATTACGTCTAAAGGATAATGTTCGCCGTCGTAAACCCGGGAAAAGGCGACCGTAAACGCAAGAATATAAAATAATTTTTTGTGTTTAGGAAATATATAAGAAAGAGCCACTGCCAGCGAAAAAGCGGTTACGGAATGACCCGAAGGAAAAGACCGTTCGGTCAGATGCCTTCCCAGCAGGTTTATATGTACCGCCCCGGTCTTTATTAGATTGTGAAGCGCTACGACGGGTCTGGGCCTGTTTACGGCTCTTTTTATTATTATATCGAATATGCCCGGGACTATCTGAGTCAAAAAAAGCAGAAAGAACGATTCCTTAAATTTCGGACGATTATAAAAATAAACATAAACAAGAACCAGCCAGTAAGCAACCCAGCCGTTGCCGAGATACGTAACCGCCCTCATATTATCGTTCAATAAAGAAAAATGAAAGTTATTGTTTATTAATAAAAAAACGGCTGTATCTAAATGAAGAATATAGGAAAGCATAAATTTTATGTTTTGATTTTATGGTTTATTAAGATATAATTTTAATAGAATAATTTGCTAAGTGCAACAATAAAAAAAGGATATTAATTTATGCAGGCTGTCATAATGGCTGGGGGATTCGGAACAAGGCTTAAGCCTTTAACCAATAATACCCCTAAGCCGATGATACATATCGCGAACAAGCCGATGATGGAGCATGTTATTAATCTCCTTAAGACATATGGCATCAATGATTTAATCGTCCTGTTGTACGTCCAGCCCGAACTTATAAAAAACCATTTTAAAGACGGAGCCGATTTCGGAGTAAAGATAGAATACGTTCTTGCCGAAGAAGATTATGGGACGGCGGGGGCGGTAAAAAATGTCGAAAATATAATAAAAGAAGACAATTTTGTCGTAATCAGCGCGGATATTATTACCGATATTAATTTAAGCAGACCCATAGATTTTCATATAAGCGGGAAAAGCGATGCTACGATAGTCCTTACAAGAGTCGAAAACCCTCTGGCTTTCGGAATCGTAATTACGGACAGCGAAGGCAGAATAACCAAATTTCTTGAAAAGCCCACATGGTCTGAAGTATTCAGCGATACTATAAATACCGGAATTTATATTTTAAATAAGTCGGCATTAAAAATGATTCCCGAAAAAAGCGAGTTTGATTTTTCGAAAGACCTTTTCCCTATACTTTTAAAGGAAAATAAAAATCTTTTCGGCCATATATCGTCGGGCTACTGGAAGGACGTAGGCACGCTTTCCGAATACAGGCAGAGCCAGTTAGACATTATATCCGGAAAGATAGATTTGAATATCGAAGGAGAATCCCTTCCCGATAAAAATATAAAAATAGGCGGTAAAAGCATTATAGACATAAGCTGCGACGTTGAAAATTCTATATTCGGAAAAGACGTCCATATTCTCCGGGACTGTAAAATAAAAAATTGCGTTATAGGAGATAACTGCACTATAGGCGATGCCACTCAGATAAGCGGTTCGGTTATAGGGAAAGGTTCAAAGATAGGCTCAAATTGCGACATACAGGAAGCCGTATTGGGATATAAATCGGTCGTGGGGAGCAATGTTTTTATCGGTTCCGGCGCCGTAATATCCGACGTATGCCATATAGGAAACAGTGCGGTTATAAATCCGAACGTTAAGATATGGCCATTTAAAAATGTGGAAGACGGCGCTATATTATCTGAAAGCCTCATATGGTCGGATAAATGGAGCGCAAAAATATTCGGGCAATACGGCATAACCGCCCTTGCAAATTTAGAAGTTACTCCTGAGTTTGCGTCTAAACTGGGAGCGGCATTCGGAGCGACGATAGGTAAAAACAGGACGATTTCCGTATCTCGGGACAGCCATAAGACATCCCGTCTTTTTTCAAGGGCTATGATGTCCGGCGTACTTTCGGTCGGCGTTAACGTTAACGATTTCAGCGATACCCCTATTTCCATAGTCCGGTATCAGGCAAAACAGTTCAAAAGTTCCGGCGGCATACACGTCAGAAAACATCCGTTCGACAAAAAACTTTTAAATATAAAGTTTTTCGATTCAAACGGTTTAGACCTGTCTTCTCTTGGAGAACAAAAAATAGAAAGGCTGTTTTTCAGGGAAGATTATTCGAGGGTGGGGTCGGAAGATACCGGAGAGATATTTTATCCGACGCACGGAACGGAATATTATACCGACGGTTTTCTAAATACGATAGACGTCGATAAAATTATAAAGAGAAAATTTAAAATCGTAATAGACTATTCATATGGGAGTTCAAGCAAGATTTTTCCTTCAATAATAGGAAAATTAGGAATAGATTCGGTTCATCTCAACGCAAATTTAGACCAGACCAAGATAACAAAAACGGAAAGAGAATTTAAAAAGTCGCTTAAAGAGCTGTCCAGTATAGTTAGGTCTATAAACGCGGATCTGGGAATTTTTATCGATAACGGCGGAGAAAAGATTTATATTTGCGATGAAAACGGCGACAATATCGACGGCAATACGGCTTTAACTTTAATGGCGCTTTTAGTTATGAAAACGGAAAAAACCGACAGGTCTATTACCGTTCCGGCAGGTTCTTCTTTTAATATAACAAAATCGGCTAAAGATTATAACTTCGAAATATTTTTTGCCAAAAATTCTTCGAGCTGTCTTATGGAAAAATCGGCTAATTCCAATATTTACTTTGCCGGCGATAACGAGGGCGGATATATTTATTCAAAGTTTATGCCTGCTTTCGACGGAATGTATTCAGCGATAAAACTTCTTGAAATGCTTGCAAAACTGAACACTTCGATTAAAAACGAGATGAGGTTTATAGAACCGACTTATTTCGAATATAAAAGAGTTCCGTGTCCTACCGAATTAAAAGGTTTTATAATGAGAAAATTTTTCGAGAAATACAGCGGCGATAATGTTCTATTAATCGACGGAATAAAACTTATAAAATCAAGCGGATGGGTTCTTGCTTATCCCACGTCGGAAGGAGCGCATTTCGAGATATTTTCCGAAAGCAGGGATAAAGAGGAATCGCTGTCATTGCTAAACCAGTTTAATAACGATATAGAAAGGTGGAAAAACGAAAGAGACGTCAGCGCCTTGTCGTAAAGTGACGGCAGATTGCTTCGCTGCGCTGGAGTTAGCTGCGTTGGACTTCGTCCATCCGCTTGCGCTCGCAATGACGGTGGAAAAATGAAAGAGACCGAAAATATGGAAATAGAGTTTGGGACATCCGGCTACAGGGGTAAAATCGCCGACGATTTTACATTTAAATCCGTCAAGTTAGTTTCGCAGGCGGTATGCGATTTTTTGACCGAAAAATATAAAGAGTCTTTTCCGTCTAAAAAGATAATAATCGGTTACGATACCCGTTTTTTATCCGAAGAATTTGCGAAAATAAGCGCCTGCGTCTTTTGCGCCAACGGTTTTAACGTAATTTTCGCCGATACTTTCACCCCTACGCCGGTTATTTCGATTAAAATATTAAAAGAAAAAGCTCTTGGAGCTATAAACATTACGGCAAGCCATAACCCTTACGACTATAACGGAATAAAGTTTTCTCCGGATTGGGGAGGACCGGCTCTTCCCGAAGATACCGAAGTTTTAACGAGAAAATCCAACGAGCTCCTTAAATCTCCAAGATATAAATTTATGGATTTAGACGAAGCGAAAAGGCGGGGCTTGTTAACGGAAGAAGATTTTATAGGTCATTATATAGACCTTGTAAAATCTAAATTAGATTTAAAACTTATCGCCGACGGCAGCCGCGGCATTTATCCGCTTATTTC
>JAJYYS010000124.1 GCA_021800745.1 bacterium | reverse complement strand
CAGGGTAATATTTTTGCAAAAAGTTTTCGACGGTAGATTTTTAAAAGAAGAAGCCGTAAAGGTAAGCATTTTTATGTCTCTGTTTAATGTCCATGTAAACAGAATTCCTGCAGGCGGCATTGTAGAAAAGATAATCTACAACAAAGGAAAATTTTTTTCCGCTAATTTAGACAAGGCATCGCTCGAAAACGAGTATAACGGCATAGTACTAAGCATAGAAGACAATTCCGGCGAAAAAAACAAAAGAATAGCTTTTGTCCAGATAGCCGGGCTTATAGCGAGAAGAATAGTTTGCAGGATAAAAGAAGGAGAAAAAGTGGAACCGGGTAGCAGGTTCGGTTTAATTAAATTCGGCTCCAGATTGGACATATATCTGCCTTTAAGTTTTCGCCAGAGTATTAAAGTAGGAGACAGGGTGTTTTCCGGAAAAACGATTATAGGTAAAATATCGTAAATTATTTTAAATGATAAAGTTAAATAAGAATAAAAAACCGCATCAGCCCTTAAAAGACGCCTTAGCCTCCAATAATATTTATAAAAACAGCATGACAAAAGGCGTATTTCTTTTACCTAATTTAATAACCAGCCTTTCGCTTCTGTCTGGGTTTTATTCCATTGTCAACTCTATAGAGGGAAAATATCGGGTTGCCGGCTGGCTTATAATAGCTTCTATTTTTTTTGACGGTATAGACGGAAAAGTTGCAAGGCTTACAAATACCAGCTCTAAATTCGGCATAGAATACGATTCCCTTTCAGACCTTATAGCATTCGGGGCTGCTCCGTCAGTATTGGTATTTAAATGGTTTCTTATAGATTACGGCAGACTGGGATGGGTTGCAGTTTTCGTATATCTCCTTGGAGCGGCGCTCAGGCTTGCCAGATTTAACGTTCAGCGAAATTCGGTAGAATATAATAAATTTATGGGGCTTCCTTCTCCTGCTGCCGCCGGAACCGTTGTTTCGTTCCTTTTCTTTATGACCGAATTTTCTTTAAAAACCGTGTTAATAAGCGAAATAATGCTTATTTTGACTGTTGCCGCGGGACTTTTAATGATAAGCAACATAGGCTATTTTGCGATGAAAGATTTCTCCGTTTTTAAGCGCAGGGCCTTTGAGTCGCTAGTTTTGCTTTTATTAATTCTGATTATAATTATAATTAAACCCGTTGAATCTCTTTTCGCGATTTTTCTCCTGTATTCTTTTATCTCGCCGCTATTGTATTTTTATCTTGTTAATGTTAAGATAAAAAAGAATAAAGAAATCAGATAGGCAGTGTTTTGGAGGGCTTGTGGGCGATAATCAATTAAAAAAAATTAAAATATTCGATACTACTCTGAGAGACGGCGAACAGTCTCCCGGGGCAAGTATGAACATAGAAGAAAAATTAAACCTTGCGCGTCAGCTTTCCCGTCTTGGAGTCGATGTAATAGAAGCCGGTTTCCCTATTGCTTCCGAAGGCGACTTTGAAGCCGTAAAAGCGATAGCTATGGAGATAAAAGGAACTGAGATAGCCGGGCTTGCCAGGGCAAACGAAAAAGATATATACAGGGCGTATTCAGCCGTTAAATATGCTTCAAAACCGGTCATACATACCTTTATCGCTACATCCGACGTACATCTTAAGTATAAACTTAAAATGACCAGAGACGAATTATACGAAAAGGCGGTCAACATGGTAAAATATGCCAAATCGTTTACCGAAAATATCGAGTTTTCGGCCGAAGACGCCTCGAGGTCTGATTTAGACTTTTTATGCAAAGTAATAGGGGGAGTTATAGAGGCGGGAGCGACGACCGTCAATATTCCGGATACCGTCGGATATTCTACTCCTTTTGAGTTTTTTAATTTTATAAAGAGCATAAAAGAAAGAGTCGAAGGCATAAATAATATAATACTCAGCGTTCACTGCCATAACGATTTGGGCTTAGGCACAGCAAACTCTCTATCGGCGATTTTAGCGGGGGCGAATCAAGTCGAATGCACTATTAACGGCATAGGGGAGAGAGCCGGAAATGCGGCGCTAGAAGAAATAGTAATGGCTTTAGACGTCAGAAAAGATATATACAATTCGGTTACGGGAGTAAACACGACCGAAATATACAGGTCCTCACAGCTTTTAACCCATATAACGGGAATATCCGTTCAGCCTAATAAGGCGATAGTAGGCAAAAATGCTTTTGCTCACGAAGCGGGTATTCATCAGGACGGCGTATTAAAAGAAAAAACCACATATGAAATTATGACTCCGGAACGGGTAGGAAGGCAGCCTAATGAATTAGTGCTCGGCAAACATTCCGGCAAGCATGCTTTCAAAGAAAAACTTTCGTCTTTAGGCTATTTATTAAAGGACGAAGAAATAGAAGCCGCGTTTGTCAAATTTAAAGCGTTAGCCGATAGAAAAAAAGATATTTACGACGAAGACATAGATTCTCTTGTCGCAAAATCGCATCCTCTCGAAAAATATGAGCTAAAATACGTAAACGTAGTTTGCGGCGATACCGTTTCGCCTCTTTCAATGGTCAAATTAATGGTTGACGGCGAATTAAAGCATGACTCTTCATGCGGAAACGGTCCGGTCGATGCGGCAATAAACGCCATAGAAAAAATTGTCAATTCCGGGGCAAAGGTCGTAGCTTACGAAGTTAAATCCATAAGAGGAACGACTGAGGCGCAGGGAGATGTTTCGGTTACTATAGAAGATGCCGATAAGAGAATAGGTATTACCGGAAGAAGCGCCCATACCGATATCGTGGTAGCAAGCGCGAAGGCTTATGTCAATGCTCTAAATAAACTATACGTACATAATAAAAATACCGCAGGTAAATCGGCCTGCGAAATGGAAATACGCGCATAATAAGCATAAACTTTAGATTATAAATGAAAGGGGATAAAAATGGGAAGACCTTTAACTATTACGGAAAAAATAATTCAGAATCATGCCGGTAAAGAAACCATCGCTCCCGGCGATATCGTGAACGCCAGAGTCGATATCGCTCTCGGTAACGATATTACCGCCCCTATAGCTATAAAAGAGTTTGAAGCTATAGGAACAAGCCATGTTTTCGACAGAAAAAAAATCGCCTTAGTTCCTGACCACTTTGTTCCGAACAAAGATATTTTGAGCGCCAAACAGGCTAAGATGCTCAGGGAGTTTGCAAAGAAATTCGATATAGAGAATTATTTCGAATGTGGAGAAGCAGGGGTCGAGCATGCTCTTCTGCCCGAAAAGGGTATAGTACTTCCGGGCGATCTTGTAATAGGCGCCGATTCCCATACCTGCACTTACGGCGCTCTGGGGGCTTTCGCCACAGGGGTAGGCTCTACGGATCTCGCTTATGCCTTTGCCTTCGGGGAGTTATGGCTCAAAGTTCCCGAATCCATAAAAGTAATTTTTGAAGGCAAACCTAAAAAATGGGTATCCGGCAAAGACTTAGTTCTTTATCTTATAGGGCAGATAGGCGTAGAAGGGGCTAATTATATGGCATTGGAATTTGCCGGAAGCACTTTTAAGCATCTGGGAATGTCGGACAGATTTACCATATCCAATATGGCTATAGAAGCCGGAGCAAAAAGCGGAATATTTGAACCGGACGAAATTACCGAAGACTATGTTAAAAACAGAGCAAAAAGGGATTATACATTTTATAAAAGCGACGAAGGCGCCGAATATGCAAAAGTGTTAAAATTTGACGCAGAATCTATTAATCCTCAGGTTGCCTTTCCGCATCTTCCGGAAAACAGCATAGATATTAACGAGGCTTCGGCAAAAAACATCAAGATAGACCAGTCCGTTATAGGTTCATGCACAAACGGAAGGATAGAAGATTTAAGAATTGCCGCAGGGGTTTTAAAGGGGAAGAAAATAGCAAAATATTCAAGGCTTATCGTTATTCCCGCCACCCCCGATATTTACAGGATGGCTGAAAAGGAAGGCTTGATAGATATTTTTATGGATGCCGGAGCGGTAGTCAGCACTCCAACATGCGGACCCTGTCTAGGCGGATATATGGGAATATTGGCCGACGGCGAAAGAGCCATATCTTCCACCAACAGGAATTTTAAAGGAAGAATGGGAGACGTTACCAGTGAAGTTTATCTTGCAAATCCGGCAGTCTGCGCGGCTTCCGCGATACTAGGCAAAATCGCAAGTCCGGATGAGGTATCTTAATTCCAAATCAAATAAGTAAAAATTATAGCAAGAGATTTAAATGGAGTTGGAGTAATTAAGTTAAAGGTTTTAATATTTATAAAGGAGCCATTATTTATGATATTCAGCGGAAAAGTTTTTAAATTTGGAGACAATATAGATACGGACGCTATTATACCCGCAAGATATTTAAACGATTCAAGCGACGAAAATTTAATAAAGCACTGTATGGAAGATGCCGACGAATCGTTTCCGTCAAAAGTTTCCAAAGGAGACTTTATTGCAGCGGGAAATAATTTCGGCTGCGGTTCTTCGAGAGAGCATGCTCCAAGAGCTATTAAAGTCAGCGGAGTGCCTGTCGTGATAGCTAAAAGTTTTGCAAGGATCTTTTATCGGAATGCCTTTAATATAGGATTATTTATACTTGAAGCCGATACCGACGGAATGGATAACGGCGATATGCTGGAAATAGATACCGATACCGGAGAAATTAAAAACAAAACAA
>JAJYYS010000123.1 GCA_021800745.1 bacterium | reverse complement strand
AAGATTTTTATAAAGATATCTCTTTTTCGAAGGAGATATTAATAGAAAAGTCAGGATTAGAAAACCGTTTGAAACCGTTTTACGGCGTATATGAAGAATTTAAAAACATTAAAGATTTATACGATATTTCTTTAGAGGAAAACGACGAAAAGATGCTTTCGGATATTTCGGAAAGCGTCAAGTCTTTAGAGAAGGCGGTTCTTAGTTTAGAAATGGATATGACGCTTTCGGGAAAAGACGATAAGCTCAATGCTATCGTGGAAATCCATGCGGGTTCCGGCGGAACCGAGTCTATGGATTTTGCGAATATGCTCTTAAGGATGTATTTAAGATGGGCTGAGAGAAGGAAGTTTAAAACCGCAATAATGGAATTTAACGCCGGTGAAGAGGCGGGCGTCAAAAGCGTCACATTTGTAGCGTACGGAAAATATGCATACGGTTATCTTAAAGCGGAAAGCGGGGTGCACAGGCTCGTAAGAATTTCGCCTTTCGATGCAAATAAAAGGAGGCATACTTCTTTCGCCTCGGTTTTTGTCTATCCCGAAATCGACGATTCTATCGACATAGTTATAGACGAAAAGGATGTAAAAACAGACACCTACCGTTCAAGCGGAGCCGGCGGACAGCATGTAAACACGACCGATTCCGCGGTTCGGCTAACCCACATTCCGACAGGAATCGTCGTCGCCTGCCAGAACGAAAGGTCTCAGCATAAAAATAAGGAAACCGCGTATAAACTTTTAAGAGCAAGATTATACGATTATTATAAAAAGAAAAGAGAAGAAGAAGAGGATAAAATAAATAAGACTAAAAAAGAAATATCATGGGGTTCGCAGATAAGGTCTTATACGCTTAATCCCAACCGCGTTATAAAGGACCATAGAACCGGCGTTACTATTTACGACGACAGAAGCGTTTTCGACGGCGACATTGACGAGTTTATCAGCGCGTACCTGCTGGGCGTTAAAAATAAAGAATAAGGAGGGAAAATCTTGGAGCAGGAATTAAATATCATAGAAAATAACCGTTTGGATAAATTAAAAAAATTAAAAGAAAGCGGAATCAACCCTTTTTCAAACGATTTTGAAAAAAAAGAAAATATAAAAGATATCGTCGAGAAATACGGCGGCAAAGATAAAGACTTTTTTGAAAATAACAGAGCGGATGTTGAAACCGCAGGCAGAATTATTATTATAAGAAGCTTCGGCAAGGCATCTTTTTTCAGGCTCAGAGACGGCTTCGGCGAGATTCAGTGCTATATTCAAAAAGATGCGGTCGAAGAAAAAGATTTCGAACTATTCGGCGAATATATAGATATAGGAGATATATGCGCGGTAAGGGGCCACCTTTTTAGAACCAGAACGGACGAATTAACTATAAAGATAGAACATATAGAAATTCTGACTAAATCGATCCTTCCTCTTCCGGAGAAATGGCACGGGCTTAAAGATATAGAAGCCCGTTTCCGAAAAAGATACGTAGATTTAATAGCAAGCGGAGAGGTCAGGGAAATTTTTAGAAAAAGAGCCGAAGCCATAAATTTTATCCGTTCTTTTTTAAATTCATACGATTTCTTGGAGGTCGAAACCCCGGTTATGCAGGCTAATCCGGGAGGCGCAACGGCAAGGCCGTTTAAGACCCACCATAACGCTCTTAATTTGGAGCTTTATATGAGGATTGCGCCGGAATTGTATTTAAAAAGATTAGTAGTGGGCGGGTTCGACAGGGTTTATGAAATCGGAAGAAATTTTAGAAACGAAGGCATATCCGTCAAACATAATCCTGAGTTTACCATGCTTGAATTTTATATGGCATATTCGACATACGAATATTTAATGGATTTTGTCGAGAAAATGCTCTCGGAGTTGGCGGTCCGCATTTGCGGTTCTTTCGAAATAGAATACGGCTCCGAAAAACTGAATTTCAAGCCGCCTTTTAAG
Source organism: bacterium (assembly GCA_021800745.1). The sequence continues at coordinate 2,718 of JAJYYS010000123.1, read as the reverse complement.
AGGATAAAATTAAAGGAAAGCTTATGCGCGGTAGGCGGTTTTAATCCGGATGAAATAGATTCCGCAGATAAGGTTTACGATATTCTGAGAGCGAGGAACACTACCGGTATAAGCAGGACTGACAGCCTTGGAGAATTATTGACTTTATTATTTGACGAAACCGTAGAGCCGAAACTTATAAATCCGACTTTCGTGACCGATTATCCCATAGAAAGCTCTCCGCTTGCAAGAAGAAACGACCGCGACGGATCGGTCGCGGACAGATTTGAACTGTTCATAGCCGGCAGAGAGATAGGTAATGCATTTTCCGAACTTAACGACCCGCTGGATCAGGAAGAGCGCTTTAAATTGCAGGTTGAGACAAAGGCAAAAGAAGGATTGCCTGTAGAGATGGACGACGATTATATCGAAGCTCTGAAGCAGGGGCTTCCTCCTACCGCAGGATGCGGTATAGGCATAGACAGGGTGGTAATGCTTATGACGAATTCCCATTCGATCAGGGACGTAATATTATTTCCTTTGCTTAAACCTTTGAAATAGATAAAATATCGGGATATGAATTTTCATACTAAAATCGCCCTTCATTATTTAAAGCCTAAAAATAATTCATTTATATCGTTATTGAGTCTTATATCGGTAACGGGAATAATGATAGGCGTAATGGCGCTTATCGTCGTTATATCGGTTATGAGCGGTTTTGACCGCACTTTAGAAAAAAGGGTTATAGGAATAGAGTCGCAGATTATAGTTTTAAATTATAACGGTTTCGTGAATAATTACAAAAAAGCCGCTAAAAAAATATCATCCGTCAAAGGCGTAAAGAATATCGCACCTTTTATATATACAGATATAATGATATCTTCCGCTTCTACTTCGACCGGAAGCGTTTTAAGGGGAATAGATATAAAAACGGAGGAAAAAGTTACCGACCTTAAGAAATATCTTATTAAGGGAAATTTATCGGGGTTAGATAATAAAAAGAAAAACGAAATTGTTCTGGGAAAGGTTTTAGCGCAAAATCTAGGGGTTTCCGTAGGCGACAGGGTGACTATAATTTCTCCGGATGGGGAAATTACTCCATTTGGGGTTATGCCTAAAACGGAAAGATTTATCGTTTGCGGCATTATAAACAGCGGAATGTATAATTACGACTCGACCCTTTCCTTTGTTTCCCTTAAAAATGCGCAGACGTTTCTGGGTTTATCCGTGAATTCGGTTACCGGCATCGAGATTGAACTCGACAATCTAAGCTCTGCAAACAGTTTTGCAAGAAAGATAGCCGATAAACTAAACGAAAATAAGGCCTCGTCTTCTTATTACGCTTTAAGCTGGGAAGAGCTTAACAAAAATTTATTTTCCGCGATAAAATTGGAGAAACTTACGATGTTCGTAATTTTATCGCTTATCGTGCTGGTGGCGGCGTTTAATATCATTTCGACTCTTATAATGGTGGTTATGGAAAAGAGGAAGGACATAGCCATATTAAAATCTATAGGCGCAAGTTCTAAAGATATAATGATTATTTTTATAGCGCAGGGCATTATAATCGGCGCAATAGGCACTTCCCTCGGACTTTTATCCGGCTTTTTAATCTGTTATTTAGAAAAAACATATCATATAATAAGTCTTCCGTCTTCGGTTTACTATATAACTACTCTGCCGGTAAGAATGACTGCAGGCGAGTTTATCGCAATAGGGTCGTCGGCTCTTTTTTTGAGTTTTATAGCCACGCTTTACCCGTCTTATAAAGCCGGTAAAATAGACCCTGCGGAAGGCGTAAGACATGAATAAGAATATGACGGGCAATCAGATTGCTTCGCTTACGCTCGCAATGACGGCTAACGGAAGGTGTAAGGCATGAATAAAAATATGGACGGTAATAACTACGATTTTGCCGTTTCGTTAAAAAAGGTCAGTAAAATATTTACAACCGGAGACGAAACGGTTAATATTTTGAATGAAGCCGATCTGGAAATAAAAAAAGGAGATACTTTCGCCGTAACGGGCGAGTCGGGTACCGGCAAAAGCACTCTTCTTCACATAATAGGGACGCTTCTCAAACCGGATTCGGGACAGGTCGGGTATTTCGGAAATTCTAATATATATGGTTTTTCTGATGCCGGCCTTGCGCGTTTCAGAAATAAAAATATAGGCTTCGTTTTTCAGTTTCATTATCTTCTAAACGAATTCAGCTGTTTGGAAAATGTGGCTATGCCTTTATTTATAAGAAAAGAGCCGAAAGACAAGGCGCTTAAAACGGCAAGAGATTATCTATGCGAAATGGGATTGGAGAACAGGCTTAATTTTAAGCCCTATATGCTTTCCGGCGGAGAACAGCAAAGGGCTGCCGTCGCGAGAGCGCTTGTCTGTTCTCCTGAAGTTATATTGATGGATGAGCCTACGGGGAATTTAGACCCCCGTCATGCGGAAAGGCTGCACGGCATAATTATAGAACTTAATAAAAAATACGGTAAAACTTTAGTAGTGGTCACTCACGATAAGGAATTTTCAAATATGATGGACCATAAAATTAAAATTACCGGCGGAACAATCGAACATATAAATTGACATAAGGCTTAATATTTGATAGTTTATTAAAATGAAATTTTTAAAATCGATATTTTTAGGAATTATTATATCCGGCATTTTAATTTTAAATGCGGTTAACGTTTATGCCGCTTTAAATAACAAGAACGTATGGACGGGTTTTTTTCATCA
>JAJYYS010000010.1 GCA_021800745.1 bacterium | reverse complement strand
CGCGATAAGAGAAGGCGGGCACACGGTTGGAGCCGGAGTTATAACAGAGGTTATAGAGTAATTTAAACATAGAAAAACATAGAATGGGGATGGAATTAATTCTGTCCCCTAATAAAGGGGTAATATAAAATAAAGATGGAAATTCAAAAGATAAGGATCAGGCTTAAAGCATACGATCATCGTTTGTTGGATCAATCGGTGACGGAAATAGTTGAAACCGCAAAACTTACCGGTTCCAAAATTAGCGGACCTATACCGCTGCCGACTAAAATCAATAAGTATTGCGTCTTACGCTCTCCGCATGTGGATAAGAAGTCGAGAGAAGAGTTTGAGATGAGGACGCATAAAAGGATTATTGATTTGCTTGAACCGAATCAGGCAACCATTGATGCGTTAATGAAATTAGATTTATCTTCAGGTATAGATGTAGATATTAAGCAGATTTAATTGAATCTCGGAGTATTAAAATTATGATAAAAGCAATAATAGGAAAAAAGATTGGAATGACGCAGATATTTAATCAGGACGGCATGATTGTGCCCGTTACGGTTATCAAGGCGGGACCTTGCACCGTAGTGGGGAAAAAGATTAAGCAGTCTGATGGATACGATGCATTGCAAATAGGTTTTGAAGAAGCGAAATCGTTCAGATTAAAAAAGCCTATTCTCGGAAAATTTTCAAAGAATAATTTAAACCCGTTAAAAATTTTAAAAGAATTTAGGGATTCGGAAATAGACGGCGTGAATATAGGCGACGTTATCGACATCTCTATATTTAACGATGTGCAATCCGTATCTATAAGCGGCATTTCAAAAGGGAAAGGGTATCAGGGAGTCGTTAAAAGATGGGGTTTCTCAGGCGGCAGAGATACACACGGTTCTAATTTTCATAGGGCTCCAGGTTCTATAGGACAGTCGTCTTATCCGTCTAAGGTATTTAAGGGCTTAAAAATGCCGGGACATATGGGAATGGATAAAAAAACCGTTTTAAATTTAAAAGTGGTCAAGATTGACGCAGATGAAAATCTGATGTATGTTAAAGGCACCGTCCCTGGAGCCAATAATAACATAATCTATATATACGCCGCTGATAAATCGGGAAGAAAACTGCATAAGTAAAAATAATTTTTTACCTGTCTTAAGAAAAGGGGATTTATTATAATGTCTGAAAGCGCAAACGTATTAAACATAAGCAATAAAAACGCCGGAAATATTTCATTGAATGAAGAAATATATTCGTATCCCGTTAAAGAACCTTTAATAAAAGAATTTGTTTTATTGACTCTTGCCAATAAAAGGTTGGGATTGGCTTCTACAAAAAATAGAAAGATAGTTTCCGGCGGCGGAATTAAGCCGTGGAAGCAGAAAGGAACCGGCAGAGCAAGGGCGGGTTCGACCAGATCTCCTTTATGGAAAGGCGGCGGAACTATTTTTGGACCTACAAACGAAAGAAATTATAAGAAGGATATGCCTAAGAAAGCAAGGAAAGCGGCTGTTAAATCTGCCCTGTCGCATTTGTTAAAAGAAGGGCGCCTTGTTTTTATAGAAGATTTTGAGCTTTCAAATATTAAAACAAAAGAAATGAAATCGATATTCAATAATCTTGGAATAAAAAAGGGATTACTAATACTGCCGGCATCAAATACGGACGACAAAATAATTAAGTCCACCAGAAATCTTATGGATTACAAAGCGACCTGCGTAAATCTCTTAAATATTGTAGATCTATTAAAATATGAAAAAGTAATGATTACGGTTAAAGCTAACGAAGAACTTGAGAGGAATCTTGCATTATGAAAGAATTAAATACCGCTATAGAAAAAGCCGTGCAGTCCGAAAAAAGTCTAAAAATTAGAGAGATAAATAATACTTATGTCTTTAACGTTAATAGGGATGCAAATAAAAAAGATATTAAAGATACGGTCGAAAAGTACTTTAATGTTAAAGTTGATAACGTCAATACGGTAATTACCAGGGGTAAGTTCAGAAGAGTGGGCAAATATACCGGTAAATTACCCAATATTAAAAAGGCTTATGTAAAACTTCAAGAAGGCCAGAGAATTTCGGCTTTAGAAGTATAATCGGGAGAAAAGAACGATGCCATTAAAAAAATATAAACCAACATCAAGCGCTAGAAGATTTCAAACGGTTTCCGATTTTTCTGAAATTACGCGTGACTTTCCTGAAAAAAGTCTTCTTGCAAAATATAAAAAAAATGCCGGAAGAAATAATAACGGTAGGATTACTACGCGGCATCAGGGCGGAGGGCATAAGAGAAGATATAGAATTATTGATTTTAAAAGAGATAAAAGAGAGGTGCCCGCCCGCGTAATAGAAATAGAATACGACCCTAACAGGTCGGCAAGAATTGCTTTATTAAGCTATATAGACGGCGAGAAAAGATATATATTGTGTCCTGTCGGTTTAAAAAAAGGCGACAGCGTCGTATCATCCGAGAAAGCCGATATCCAGCCGGGGAACTGCATTCCGTTATTTAATATTCCGGTTGGAACCATGATACACAATATAGAAATGAAGCCTAACTCCGGAGGAAAACTTGTAAGAAGCGCAGGCGCTTATGCCGAACTTCTAGGAAAGGACGGCGGATATGCGCAGATTAAAATGCCTTCGGGAGAGTTTAGAATAGTGCCGGAAAAATGTTGCGCCACCATAGGTCAAATCGGAAATATCGAACATGAAAATATCAGCATCGGTAAGGCCGGAAGGTCTAGATGGCTCGGCATAAGACCTTCGGTAAGGGGCGTTGCCATGAATCCTATCGACCATCCTCACGGCGGAGGCGAAGGCAAGACTTCAGGCGGACGTCATCCCGTTACGCCATGGGGTGTACCGACTAAAGGATATAAAACCAGAAAAAATAAGCAAACCTCTAAATATATTATATCGAGGAGAAAGGCAAGATAATCGGTATAAAATTTTAATTATATAAATTAGGAGAATTAAAGTTGGCTAGGTCTATAAAAAAGGGTCCGTTTTCTGACAAATCGCTTTTGGAAAAAGTTGAAAAGGCATTTGATTCCAACGACAAAAAAATAATTAAGACGTGGTCCAGAAGGTCAACCATAATACCTTCGATGGTGGGATTTACTTTTGCCGTCCATAACGGCAAGAAGTTTATTCCGGTCTTTGTCAGCGAAAATATGGTAGGACATAAACTTGGCGAGTTTAGCGCCACAAGAACTTTTACTATGCATTCAGGGGACAGAAAGACAAAGGTTAAAACCGGCGGCGGTTCATCCTCAAAATAAACAAAAAGGGGTAGAAAATGGAGTTTAAAGCAGAAGCGAAATATATTAAAGTATCTCCTCAAAAAGCAAGGCTTGTGGTTGATTTAATTAGGGGGAAGAAGGTTTACGACGCTATCAATATATTAAAGTTCACTAAAAAGAAATCCGCTAATCCGGTTTATAAACTTTTAAAGTCTGCTCTGGCAAATGCATCTTCGACGGGCAGGGTTGATGTGGACAACCTGATAGTAAGAAAAATAAACGTAGATATGTCTCTCTCTTTAAAAAGACTTATGCCTAAAGCTATGGGACGCGGAGCGACTATTAAAAAACGTATGAGCAATATAAAAATAGTTCTTGAAGAAATTTAAAACGGAGGTAGATTTTGGGGCAGAAAGTTAATCCAATCGGACTTAGAATCGGAATCAATAAAACATGGGATTCCGGCTGGTATAGCGACAGAAATTATGCGAAATTCTTGCACGCGGATTTGAAGATCCGTGAATATTTAAAGAAGAAGCTTTATTCGGCAGGGATATCTAAAATAAATATCGGCAGAAAAGCGGAAAAATTAATTATCGATATATTTGCCGCAAGACCCGGAATAATTTACGGTAAAAAAGGTTCGTCGGAATTCGATAACATTAAAAACGAGATTGCAAAGATTAATAAAATAAAAACCAAGGATATCGAAATAAATATAATAGAGGTTAAAAAGCCCGAATTAGATTCCATTTTAGTGGCCGAAGGCATTGCGTCCCAGCTTGAGAAAAGAGTTGCGTTTAAAAGAGCAATGAAAAAAAGCGTTACCATGGCATTGAAGAGCGGGGCGAAAGGCATTAAAATAACATGCGGGGGAAGATTGGCCGGAGCGGAAATAGCAAGAACGGAATGGTATCGCGAGGGCAGGGTTCCACTTCATACATTAAGGGCGGATATCGACTATGGTACGTCAGAGGCTAATACTACTTACGGAAAGATAGGAGTTAAAGTCTGGATATATAAAAGAGACGTATTATAATTAAAAAAATAACGGAAAGAGAAGGGACCGGCTTAAGTCTGTTCCCTATAAAAAAGGTGAATAATTATGTTAATGCCCGCTAAAACAAAATACAGGAAGCAAATGAAGGGTAGAATGAGAGGGAAGGCTACCCGCGGCAATGCTCTTGCATTCGGAGATTTCGGATTAAAAGTAATAGAATGCGGTTATATAACCGCCAGACAAATAGAAGCGGCAAGAATTGCAATGACCAGATTTGTAAAAAGAGGAGGCAAGGTCTGGATAAGGATTTTCCCGGATAAGCCTATTACAAAAAAGCCGGCAGAAACCAGAATGGGAAAAGGAAAGGGCTCGGTAGAAGAATGGGTATGCGTTGCCAGACCCGGATTAGTTTTATATGAAATGGAAGGGATTCCAAAAGAAGTTGCACAGGAGGCTTTAAGACTGGCATCCCATAAACTGCCGCTTAAGACTATATTTATAGAGAGAGGAGAATTCTAAATATATGAAATTCAAAGAATTAAATACAATGAACGATGAAGAACTTAAAGTGAAAGAGTCTGATTTCAGAAAAGAAATATTTAATCTTACAGTTCAGAAATCATTAGGTTCGTTAGAAAATCCTAAGAGAATTCAAGCGGTAAAAAGGTCCATAGCGAGAATTAAAACTATTTCAAACAACAGGAAGCGGGAGATATAATTATGAAAAAAACATTAACGGGAATCGTGACATCCGACAAGATGGATAAAACCAGAGTGGTTATAGTTTCGGACATCGTAAAGCATCCTGTTTATAAAAAATATGTAAAAAAGGTTAAAAAATTTAAAATTCATGACGAAAAGAATGCTTCGCATACGGGAGATAAAGTTTTATTTATCGAAACGCGCCCTTTGTCTAAAGATAAAAGATGGAATCTCGAAGCAATTCTATAATAAAATTTTCTTTAATATAATTTAATTACTTGGTGCTATAACGATGATTCAAATGCAGACAGTTTTAAAATCCGCCGATAATTCGGGCGCAAAAAAGCTTATGTGTATTAAAGTTCTTGGAGGTTCCAAACGAAAATATGCCGGAATCGGCGATATAATAGTCGTTTCTATAAAAGAAGCCATTCCGAATTCCAAGGTCAAAAAAGGCGATGTATCAAAAGCGGTTATCGTTCGAACGGTTAAAGAAGTAAAGCGGCCGGACGGAAGCTATATAAGATTCGATAATAATTCGGCAGTTTTAATAAACAACCAGAACGAACCTATAGGCACCCGTATTTTTGGTCCCGTAGCGAGAGAATTGAGAGCAAAAAAATTTATGAGGATTATATCCTTAGCGCCAGAGGTCCTATAATATGACTATTAAATTAAAAAAGAACGATAACGTAACGGTTTTAGCGGGAAAAGAAAAAGGCAAGTCAGGTAAGATTATCCGGGTCGATAGAGAAAAGAACAGGGTCTATATCGAAAAGGTAAATATGATAAAAAGGCATGTTAAGCCTAGGAGCGCGCAGGAACCGGGAGGAATAATAGACAAAGAAGCGCCGGTAAATATATCTAATGTAGCTTTATATTGCCCTAAATGTAAAAAGGCGGTAAGATTTTCCGTTAATACGGACGATAAAGGAAAAAAAACAAGGCTTTGCAAAAAATGCGGGTCTGAAGTTTAATTTTGGAGGATTTAAAATTGTCAGCAAGATATAAAGAATTTTATAAAAATGAAGTTGTACCAAGATTAATAAAAGAAACGGGTTATAAAAATATTAATCAGATACCTAAATTGGAAAAAATAGTTATCAATATGGGTCTCGGAGAAGCAACTTCTAATTCGAAAATAATTGAGCAGTCAGTTGCGGAAATGACTAAAATTGCCGGCCAAAAACCTGTAGTTGCAAAGGCAAAAAAGTCTATTGCCGCCTTTAAATTAAAAGAAAATCAGGAAATCGGCTGTTTTGTTACCCTAAGAAGCGATAAAATGTATGATTTTTTTGATAAACTTATTAATATATCCCTTCCTAGAGTTAGGGATTTTAAAGGCATTTCCAAAAAATCATTCGACGGCCGCGGAAATTATACTATGGGAGTTAAGGAACAGCTTATATTCCCGGAAATCAGTTATGAACTTATCGAGAAGGTTAAAGGAATGAATATAACAATAGTTACTTCTGCAAAAAATAATGAAGACGGATATAAACTTTTGAAAAGTTTTAATTTTCCGTTTAGAAATTAGGAGATACTGTATATGGCAAAAAAGTCTATGATTATAAAAGCTGGAAGGACGCCTAAATTTAAAGTAAGAGCGCATAACAGGTGCCCGATATGCGGAAGACCGAGAGGTTATTACAGAAAGTTTGATATGTGCAGAATTTGTTTTAGGACAAACTCGAGCAAAGGGCTTATTCCCGGAGTTACCAAATCAAGCTGGTAAGTAATTTTAAAATATTTTTAATATATTTAAGAGAGGAAAAAAGAAAAAATGACCTACCCGATTTCAGATATGATTATTAGAATAAAAAATGCTTATAAAGCAGGTAAAGAAAAAGTTAATATGCCGTATTCCGGGTTAAAGGAAAATATATGCGAAGTCTTAAAGAGAGAGGGCTTTATAGAAAATTATTCGATTGAAAACGCCGAAGCCGTTTCAACTAAAAATATTAATATAAAGCTCGCATACTATGAAAGCAAAAAGCCGACGGTTATCGATATTAAAACTACCAGTACGCCGGGAATACGATTTTATAAAAAAGCTAAAGATATCAGAGCGTATAAAAATGGCCTAGGAATAGAGATATTTTCAACTTCGGCGGGAATCATGTCTGATGTCGAATGCAAAGAAAAAAAGGTCGGCGGACTTTCATTGTTAAAAGTTTTTTAATAAAATAGAAAGCGAAGGACTAAAGTCCTCGGCCTTCTAATAAAAAAGGTATAGATAAAATGTCCAGAATAGGTAAAAAAATTATTGAAATTCCTAAAGACGTCAAAGTGGAGTTAAACGGCAATATCTTAACTTCTTCGGGACCTCTCGGGAAAATTTCTAAAAAAATTCCGGAAGGGATTGCTTTAGACATAAATAAATCAGCCGTTTCGGTTAAATTAAAGGACGACGATATAAATTTTGAAAAATTTACCGGATTGACTAGAACTATTATAGCAAACGCAATAACCGGCGTCGTGCAAGGTTTCTCTAAAGATTTGGAGATTATCGGGGTAGGATACAGGGCTGAAGTTAAGAATAAAAATCTGGTGTTAAATTTAGGTTTTTCGCATCAGGTGAATTTTATAATCCCCGAAGGTATAAAAATAGCCGTCGAAAAAAATACGTTATTAAAAATTACCGGATTCGATAAAGAGCTTGTCGGGCTCGTCGCTTCCCAAATAAGGGAATTGAGGAAACCGGAACCTTATAAAGGCAAAGGCATTAAATATTCAGACGAAGTCATAAAACGAAAAGTCGGCAAAGCTTCGGGAAAATAAATCATAGAAAGAGGTCGGATATGAAAGACAAAATTGAAAAAAGATTGCGCAGGAAGGCACATATTAAAAAGGTTATGAAAAATAACATTAAACCCCGTCTGTGCGTGTTTAAAAGTTTAAATAATATTTACGTTCAGGTTTTTTCCGCCGACAATGATGTCTTAGCTCAGGCATCATCGCTTTCCAAGGAGATAAAAGTAAAGATTAAAGGACATGCAGGGAATGTAGATGCCGCTAAAATAGTAGGGAAAGAGATTGCGGAATTATGCAAACAGAAATCGATAATAGATGTTGCGTTCGATAGGAACGGATATATTTATCACGGAAGAGTTAAGGCATTAGCCGATGCCGCAAGAGAAAACGGGTTAAATTTTTAGATATATGAATATTGGAGGATAATTTGGAGAAATTAAGCGTTGAAGATTTAAATATTAAGGATAAAGTTATACATATTTCAAGAGTTGCCAAGGTAGTTAAAGGCGGAAGAAGGTTTGGCTTTTCGGCATTAGTGGTAGCCGGGGACCCGGATGCAAATTTTGTGGGCATAGGACTTGGAAAAGCCAAAGAGGTGCCGGAAGCGATTAGAAAAGGAACCGAACAGGCAAAGAAAAATTTAATAAGAGTCAAGGTTCATAAAAATTCAATTCCCCATGAACAATACGGAAAGAGCGGAGCCGGTTATGTATTTATGAAGCCAGCTCCGGAAGGAACCGGGATAATAGCGGGGGGAGCCATGAGGGCAATTTTTGAACTTTCAGGGGTAAGAAATGTTTACGCCAAGTCTATAGGCTCTTCAAACCCGCATAATGTGGCAAATGCGACCTTGAAATGCATTTCTTCGTTTTTTTATAAAGGGGAACTAGAAAAAAGAAGAAAAAAATCATAAATAAATATCATAGAATAGGGAAAGGCTTAAGTCTGTCCCTAAAAAAGAGGAATACAATTAAATGGTAAATTTAAGCGAATTCGGCAAACATAATAATAAAAAGAGAAAAAGGCTGGGGAGAGGTTCGGGATCCGGACACGGTCAGACTTCCGGAAAAGGAAATAAAGGTCAGAATGCAAGAGCGGGAGGCGGAGTAAGACCCGGGTTTGAAGGCGGCCAAATGCCTTACAGTAGAAGAGTTCCAAAAAGAGGTTTTAATAATCCTCTTCGGGAACAGATTGCAATTGTAAATTTTACCGCTATTGATAATATAAAAAGCAATGATATAAATATAGACATTTTAAAAGAAAGCGGAATACTAAAGAAAAGCGAAAATAAATTTAAGCTGTTAGGTTCAGGAGAAATTAACCGCAAGGTTAATGTGGTCTGCAATAAGATTTCTAAAAATGCCAAAGAAAAAATAGAAAAAAACGGCGGAACCGTAAGGATAATATAAAATAATGGCTCAAAGTTTTGAAAATTTAGGAAAAATACCGGAACTGCGCAACAGGATACTTTATACTCTCTTGATGTTCGTAGTGTTCAGGATTGGGGTTCATATTACGACTCCCGGCGTTAACCCGGTTGCTTTGTCCCAGTTTTTTAACGCATCGAACAGCAATTTATTTGGTCTTTTTAATATGTTTACAGGGGGAGCGTTAGCGCGTTTTTCTATATTTTCTCTCGGCATTATGCCCTATATAAGTTCATCAATCATATTTCAGATGCTGCCCATGGTCGTACCTTCTCTCGACAGACTACAGAAAGAAGGCGAATCCGGAAGAAAGAAGTTTATGCAATATACAAGATACGGAACCGTGCTGCTTTCATTATTTCAATCTATCGGGATAAGTTACGGAATTGAAGCCATGAAAAGCCCGGACGGACTGCCGGTAGTTATGAATCCGGGTATGAGTTTTCTAATTATATCCGTTATTACTCTTACGGCAGGCACTATATTCGTTATGTGGATAGGGGAAGAGATATCGGAGCACGGAATAGGCAACGGCATTTCGCTGATTATATTCGCGGGAATAGTTGCGGCTATCCCGGGCGCATTTATGAATACTATTAAAATGGTTCAGCTTGGCGAAATTAATATTATGCTGTTAATTTTAATCCTTGCATTAATGATTTTAGTAATCGGATTTATTGTTTTTGTAGAATCTGCTCAGAGACGCATTCCAATACAATATGCAAAAAAAATGGTGGGGAGAAAGCTATACTCCGGACAGACCAGCTACCTTCCTTTGAAAGTCAATACTCCCGGAGTAATTCCTCCTATTTTTGCAATGTCTATTCTTCTTTTTCCGGCGACAATCGCTAATTTTATTAAAATGCCGGTTTTTGAAAGAGTTTCCGAATATTTAAATCCTAACGGAGTTCTTTACAATATAATTTTTGTTATTTTAATTTTTTTCTTTTGCTATTTTTACACGGCAATTACGTTTAAAGTGGATGATGTTGCCGATGATTTGCGCAAATACGGCGGAAACGTTCCGGGAATTAAACCCGGGAAATCTACCTCGTCATTCATAGATAAAATTTTAAACAGGGTTACGTTTATAGGTGCTATATATGTATCCTTAATATGTCTCCTGCCGACGATTTTAATTAATAAATTTCATGTTCCTTTTTACTTTGGCGGGACGGGGCTTTTAATCGTCGTAGTAGTGGCTATGGATACCATAGTGCAGATTCAATCGCATTTATTATATAGAAATTATGACAGCCTGTTAAAGAAAGCGTCAAAAAAATAATATAACATAGAAAGAGGTAAAAATGAAAAGCAAAATTTATATTTTAATAGGACCTCCGGGTGCGGGCAAGGGAACTCAGGCAAAAAATATTGCAAATACAAAAGATTTTGTATTGATTTCCACAGGAGACTTATTAAGGGAAAACGTAGAGAAAAAAACCGAACTTGGTCAAATTGCAAAATCATATATGGATAAAGGCGAATTTGTTCCTATCGATTTAGTCGCCAAGATAATTAAGGCAAATATCGAGCAGAATCTTGGCAGAAACGGGTTTTTATTCGACGGATTTCCGAGGGACTTATCTCAGAATGTGTTATTAGACGGAATGCTTAAAGAGTTCAATCTCGAGGTAGATAAGGTTATCTATATAGACGTTAAGGATGAAGCGATACTTGATAGGCTTACCAATAGAAGAGTTTGTCCGAAATGTAAAAAAGTGTATCACATGAAATTTAATAAGCCTAAAAAAGACGAATTATGCGACGATTGCGGAGTTTCGTTGATAACAAGGGATGACGATAAGCCTGAAGTTATCAAAAATAGACTGGCGACATATCATAAATCTACGCATCCTTTGGTCGAGCATTTTGAAAAATTAGGCAAAATAATCAGGATTAACGGCGAAAAATCTCCTAAAGAGGTAGAAAACGAAATAATTTCGCATATCTGAGCCTGTAAAATGGTCAACCTTAAAAGCAAAATAGATATAGAAGGCATAAAAAAAGCGGGTGAAATAGTAAATAAAGTATTAAATGAATTATCGGCGATGACTAAGCCGGGCATGAAAACAATAGAGTATGATATTGTTGCGGAAAAGGAGGCATTATCTTTAAATGCAGTTCCGGCTTTTAAAGGATATAACGGGTTTCCTTACTCTGTTTGCGTGTCGGTAAACGAAGAAGTCGTTCACGGTTTTCCTTCGCAGAGAAAGTTAAGGGAAGGGGATATAGTAAGTTTGGATTACGGCATTTATTATAACGGCTATTATGCGGATGCCGCAGTTACCGTTCCTGTCGGCAATATAACTGATTCGGCTCTAAACTTAATGAAGATTACTAAGGAAGCTTTGAATATAGGAATTTCTAAGGCTGTTTGCGGCAATAAAATTAACGATATTTCAACGGCTGTTGAAAATTTTGTAACTCTGAATAAATATTCTGTAGTAAAGGATTTTGTCGGTCACGGGGTCGGTTTTAAATTACATGAAGATCCGCAGGTCCCTAACTATTATATTGAATCAAACGACGTATTGATAAAGAATGGAATGGTAATTGCGATTGAGCCTATGGTCAACGAATTTTCTTATAAGGTAAAGATTAAAGAAAACAAGTGGACCGTTATTACCAAAGACAAAGGGTTGTCGGCTCATTTTGAGCATACCGTCGCAATAACAAATGAAGGACCGCAAGTTCTTACATAGGAAAATTTATGTCTAGTAAAGAAGATTTGATTGAAGTCGAAGGAACCGTAGTGGAACCGCTTCCTAATGCAATGTTCAGAGTCGAGTTAGAAAACGGATATAAAGTGCTTGCTCATATATCGGGGAAAATGCGCATGCATTATATTAAGATTCTCGCCGGCGATAAAGTTACGGTTCAGTTATCTCCGTATGATTTGACGAGAGGTCGCATTATCTTTAGGGGAAAGTAAATAAATATAATATTCAAAATAAAAAGGAGTCGGAATTGAAAGTAAGGTCGTCGGTTAAAAAAATATGCGATAAGTGCAAAGTTATCAAGAGAAAAGGGGTCGTGAGAATTATCTGCGAAAACCCTAAACATAAGCAACGTCAGGGTTAATAAGGAGGAAATTATGGCAAGAATTTCAGGAATAGATTTACCTAAGAATAAAAGAATCGAGATTGCTTTAACCTATATCTATGGTATCGGACGCGCATTATCAAGCCGTATTTTAGAAAAAGCAGGTGTCGCTATAGATATTAAAGTAAAAGATTTGACGGATATTCAGGTAAATAGCATAAGACAGCAGATAGATAGCGAATTCAAAGTAGAAGGCGATTTAAAAAGAGAAGTTCAGATGAATATAAAAAGATTGATAGATATAGGCAGCTATAGAGGACTAAGGCATAAGAAAGGATTGCCGGCGAGAGGACAGAGAACCAAAACAAATGCAAGGACAAGAAAAGGACCGAGAAAGTCAACTATAGCGGCGGCAAAAGCTAAATAGAATTTTTCTAAGGACATATATAATAAATAACATAGAATGAGGACAGACTAAAGTCTGTCCTCAAAATAAATAAAGAGGTATAAATGGCTAACGTTAAGAAAAATGCTCCAAAGAAAAAGAAGGATAAAAAAAATATTCAAAATGCGATTGCTCATATAAAATCGACATTCAATAATACTATAGTGAGTATTACGGATTTAAGCGGAAATGTTCTTGCGTGGGCAAGCTCAGGAACAAGCGGGTTTAAAGGATCAAGAAAAAGTACTCCGTATGCGGGACAGGTTGCCGCCGAACAGGCCGCCAAAAAAGTGTCGGATTACGGCGTTGCAAACGTAGAAGTTTATGTAAAGGGTCCGGGCGGCGGCAGGGAATCAGCTCTCAGGGCTCTTCAAAGTTCAGGCTTTAATATAACATTAATTAAAGATGTTACCCCCATACCGCATAACGGATGCAGACCTCCGAAAAGGAGAAGGGTTTAAGGTTTATATCGCATATTATTATATTAGATTAATTTATATATTAAGTAACATTGAAATAATGAGGTGAAAAATTGGCTAAATACAACGGACCTGTTTGTAAGTTGTGCAGGAGAGAAGGGGGAAAGCTTTTTTTGAAAGGCGACAGATGTTTTTCCGATAAGTGCGCCTACGACAAAAGAGAATATGCTCCGGGAGTGCATAAGGGCATCAGAAGAAAATTATCCGAATACGGAGAGCAATTAAGAGAAAAACAAAAGCTAAAAAGAACATACGGTCTTATGGAGAAGCAATTTAAAAAGACATATAAAACCGCGGAAAGAATGAAAGGAATCACCGGAGAAAACCTGCTTTCTTTATTAGAAAGAAGATTAGACAACGCAGTTTATACTTTGGGTTTTGCAGTTTCCAGAAAATTAGCGAGGCTTTTAATAACTCACGGACATTTTTTAGTTAACGGCAAAAAAGTAAATATTCCGTCTTATGTCTTGAAACCCGGCGAGCAGATTACGATTTGCGAAAAAAGCAGAAAATGCGAAATTATAAAAAACTCGTTAGAGTCCGCCGTAAGAAAAACGCGCCCCGAGTATTTCGAGGCAAATATCGATGCTTATCAAGGGACGTTAAAAAGCATTCCCGAAAGAGATGAAATTATATCTACGGCAAATGAAAAGCTTATAGTAGAACTTTATTCTAAATAAGCGCCGAATAATAATTTTTTGGAGGCAATATGAAAAAAAATTGGCTTTCGCTTATTAAGCCAAAAAAGATAGAATTTGAAAAGGAAACATATACCGATTATTACGGAAAGCTTATTGTGGAACCGTTAGAGAGAGGTTTTGGAACTACTATCGGCAACGCCCTGCGCAGGGTTCTTTTATCTTCTATCGTAGGGTATAAAATATCCGAAGTTAAAATAGAAGGGGTATCGCATGAGTTTTCTTCCGTACAGGGAATAGCTGAAGACGTAACGGAGATTATATTGAATTTAAAAGATATAGATTTTAATATAACATCCGATGAGCCGGAATCTGTTTATATAGATATCGATAGAGAGGGAGACGTTTATGCATCGGATATTAAAACATCGCAGAACGTCGAAGTGGTAAACAAAGAAAAAAAGATTTTAACTATTGCCAAGGGCGGTCATTTTAAGGCACAAATGCTTGTAACAGGCGGAAGGGGATATGTTCCAAGCGAGCTTAATATCAGGGAAGATGCGCCGATAGGAACTATTTCTCTTGACGTTTCGTTTTCGCCTGTTAAAAAAGTCACGATGGACGTTTCGTATGCAAGGGTCGGCGGAATTACCGATTACGACAAACTCATAATGGAAATATTTACGAACGGATATATAACTCCGGAAGATGTTCTTACCTCGGCCTCTTTAATTTTACAGGATCAGATTTCGGTTTTCGCCACCTTCGAAGAAATGGACCAGTTATACGAAAAGAAGGCTCAGCCGGAAACGGAAAAACCGTCGGGGAATCATTTAAACGAGAATTTACTTAAAAACGTGGATGAACTTGAACTTTCCGTTAGGTCGGCAAATTGCCTTAAAAATGCAAACATAAAAACGATTTATGAACTGGTTCAGAAAACTGAAGGGGAAATGCTTAGAACAAAGAATTTCGGAAGAAAATCCCTTAATGAAATAAAAGAAGTCCTATCCACCATGGGCTTAAGTTTTGGAATGAAGTTAGAGGAAAAATAATTTGTTAAATTATATATTCAGAGGTTAAAATGCGTCACGGAAAAATCAAAACCAGATTAAACAGGACTTCATCGCATAGGGCTGCTCTTTTAAGGAATATGGCCTCTTCTCTTATCGAGTTTGAAAAGATTGAGACGACTTTGCCCAAAGCTAAAGTGTTGAGAAGCTACATAGAAAGGCTTATTACGCTCGGCAAATCCGATACCACGGCGAGGCGGCGCATTGCATTCTCGCGGCTAAGAAGCAAGAATGCGACGACTAAACTTTTTAAAGATTTAGGTCCGAGATTTTTAGATAGACCCGGCGGGTATGTTAGAATCATTAAAACGGGATATAGAGCCGGAGACGCAAGTCCCTTAGGGTTGATAGAATTTATTCCTAAAGAAGAAAAGCGGTCTTAAAACAAAATACGATAATTTAAACAGGCATAAACTATGATAAAGAAAAAAAATGTGATATAATTCTCTTTATTATGCCGCTTACGCCTATATTAAATTACGACGATATTTTAAAGACGCCGGATTCCTTCAATATTATTCCTATTATTCATGAAATAAGCGGAGATATGGATACGCCGATATCTATATTTTCGTCTTTCCAGCAAGAGCCGTGCGCATTTTTTTTTGAAAGTACCGAAGGCGTGGGGAAATGGGGGAGATATTCGTTTATCTGCTTAAATCCTTTACTGACAATCCGCCTTTATAAAGATGAGCTTAGCATCGAGAATTTTACCGGTCGTAAATTCGGATTTAAAGAAAATATAAACCTTAAAGATTTAAACGAAGATGTTTTTGTATATATAAAGAAAATTCTTTCCGAATTTAATATATACAAATACAATCTGTCGGAAGAGTTTGTGGGCGGACTCTTCGGCTATTTAGGATACGAAGTCAGCGGTCTTATAGAAAAACTGCCTCCGGATAAAGAAGACGTTACCGATGTTTACGATCTGTTTTTTATGCTTCCGAGGGACGTGATAGTTTATGACGGATTAAATCAGGTTATTAAGATAGTATCGTATATATTCAGAAATAATTCCGACGACGAAAGGCTAAAACAGGAATATGATTCGGCTGTTAAAAGAATAAATAAAATAACCGAAATTATTGAAAAAAGAGATTTTGGATTGAAAAAAACTAAAGAAGTTAAAAAGTCCAATATCGAAATTATTGACGAAACAGGCTTTGACGAATTTAAGCAAAAAGTTTTAACCGCAAAAGAATATATACTCCGCGGAGATATATTTCAGGTACAGATTTCCCGCAGGAAAAAAATTATTAATCCTCCCGACCCGTTTCTTTTCTATAGGGCGCTTAGACTTGTAAATCCGTCTCCTTATATGTTTTATCTTAAAATTAACGATTTTGTAATTACGGGCTCTTCGCCGGAAAACTTAGTTAAACTGTCAGACGGCATTATCGAAACAAGGCCGATAGCCGGCACTATTAAAAGAGGCGAAAATCCGGTCGAAGATGAATATCTTGCCGGTAAACTGCTTGATGACCCGAAAGAACGGGCGGAACACATTATGCTTGTAGATTTAAGCAGAAATGATATAGGAAGGGTATCTAAAAAAGGGTCGGTTAAGATTGATAAACTTATGTATATAGAAAAATATTCCCATGTTCAACATATAGTTACCAGCGTTCTTTCCCAAATCAAGGAAGGAACCGACGCATTTGATTTAGTTAGAGCTTCTTACCCGGCAGGTACGGTTACCGGTGCGCCCAAAGTAAGGGCAATGGAAATAATAAACGAGCTTGAGAAATCAAAAAGAGGAGTTTATGCCGGAGGGATAGGCTATTTCGGTTTCTTAGAAGACGGCATGTGTAATAAAATGGAATTTTGCATAACTATAAGGACTGCGCTGTTTAAAAAAAATGCGGCGTATATTCAAGCGGCGGGGGGAATAGTGCATGATTCTACGCCCGAAAATGAATTTGCAGAGACTGAAAATAAATTAAGGCATTTAATAACCGCTTTTAATATAATAGAAAGGTTTGATTAAAAAATTATGGTCTTAGTTATAGATAATTACGATTCGTTTACTTACAATATCGTTCAGTATATAGGAGAGCTGGGGTTCGATACCGCAGTATTCAGGAACGATGCTATAGGCATTTCCGATATTATAAAGATGAATCCTGAAAAAATTGTTATCTCTCCCGGTCCCAAGTCGCCGGTTGAAGCCGGAATTACCGTTGAAGCCATTAAAAATTTTTATTCCGCAATTCCCATACTCGGAGTTTGTCTCGGACATCAGGCAATAGGCTACGCATTCGGCGCGGAAATAATACGCGCAAAAAATGTGATGCACGGAAAAGTTTCATCCATAAAGCACGATTCATCTTCAATATATAAGGGCGTACCAAGTCCTTTTGAAGCTACGAGATACCACTCCCTTATTATTAATAAAAAAAACCTGCCGGAAATTATAAACGTAACCGCAACAAGCTTGGACGACAACGAAATTATGGGAATAGAGGTAAAAGGCTGCAAGGTTTACGGCGTACAATTCCATCCCGAATCCGTCCTTACGTCTTACGGAAAGCAAATAATCAATAATTTTTTGTCGATTTAAAATAAAATATATGAAAGAAGATTTTATTAAAGAATTATTAGGGCGGGTTGCTAATAATAACAATTTGACCGCAGAAGAATCGTATGAGATTTTTAATGCAATTTTAAAAGGTGAGCTTACTAACGCACAAATAGCATCTCTTCTTACATCTTTAAAAATTAAAGGCGAAACCGTCGAGGAGATAGCCGGCGCCGCTCTTGCCATGAGAGAAAATGCCGTTGCCGTAAATATTAAAGATGAATATAGAACTGAGTTGGTGGATATCGTCGGAACCGGAGGCGATTCTAAAAATACCTTTAATATCTCTACCTGCTCCGCTTTAATCGCCGCAGGAGCGGGAGTTAAAATAGCAAAACACGGAAATTATGCAGTTTCTTCAAAATCGGGAAGCGCCGACGTTTTAAAGGAATTGGGCGTAAATATAGACTTAGATGCCGAAGGAGTTCTCAGGTCGATAGAATATGCGAATATAGGTTTTTTATTCGCTCCCAAATTTCATACCGCAATGAAATATGCCGCTCCGGTAAGAAAAGAGCTGGGGTTTAAAACTATTTTTAATATACTGGGCCCTTTAACCAACCCGTTAGGCGTTAAAAAACACATAATAGGAGTTTATTCCGGCGACTTATCTAAAAAAATAGTAGAAGCGTTAAAGATATTGAACTCGGGGAAAGCGTTTATAGTTCACGGCAGGGATGGGATAGACGAAATAAGCCTTTCGGCGTTAACCGATATTTACGAATTAGATGAGGCCGGCAACTATAAATGTTTCGAATTCAATCCTGAAGAATATGGATTCAGCTTTCACCATGAGAATGAATTTAAATCTTTATCGGTTGCCGAAAATGCAAAAATTATATATGATATTATCAGCGGAAATAAAAGCCCCAAAGCAGACCTGGCAATTTTAAACGCGGGGTTTGCAATTTTGGCCTCGGGCAAAGTAGATAATTTATACGATGCCTTTAGCGAAGCAAGGCGTTCGGCAGAATCGGGGAAAGCTTTAAGATCTTTACAAAACCTTATTGAAATCTCCAACAAATAAGTATTAAAATATAAATATGATATTAGACGATATTTTAAAAGAAAAAACAAAAGAAATAAAAAAATTTAGAGCGGCGGTTAATGAAAAGGCTTACAAGGATAAGGCGTTTTCCGCTTTTAACGGCTTAAGGAGTTTAAAGGGCGCTTTGAAACCTAGGTCTAACGGGGAAGCGGTTTCATACAGAATTTGCAGTATAATTGCCGAAGTCAAGAAAGCTTCTCCCTCGAAAGGACTTCTATCGGCAGATTATAAGCCTGACGAGCTGGCGGTTATTTACGAAAGAGGCGGGGCTAGCGCCATTTCGGTTCTTACGGATAAGAAATTTTTTATGGGCAGTCCGGCAGATATTTTAAAAGTTAGAAACTCGGTAAAACTTCCGGTTTTAAGAAAAGATTTCATAATCGACGAAATTCAGGTTTTTGAATCTAAAATAATAGAAGCGGACGCAATTCTTTTAATTATTAAAGCATTGTCGGAAGTCCAATATAAGAACCTTCTCGCTCTTGCCGCCGAACTTTCTTTGGAAGTTCTTACCGAAATAGCCGATGAAAAAGAGCTCGAGACGGCTTATAAATATAACGCCGAAATCATCGGCATAAACAGCAGGGACCTAAGAACTTTTAAAACAGATTTGTTCAAAACCGCAGCTTTAGCCGAAAAAATACCTCCGGGAAAGTTGATTGTAGCGGAAAGCGGCATTAACGGAAGAGGAGATATCGAAATGCTGATGAAAAGAGGCATAAACTCTTTTCTTATAGGAGAAGCCCTTGTTACTTCAGGAGATGCTTCAAAAACTTTAAAAGATTTTTTATCGCCGTATTCCATGAATAATTATATATAAATTTAAAATTTTAATGTCCGATATTCCAAAGATTAAAATATGCGGTATAACTAATGTAGATGACGCCTATAATGCCTTAGAGCTTGGCGCCGATGCGCTAGGTTTTATTTTTTACGAAAAATCAAAAAGGTATATCTCTCCTGAAGCTGCAAAAGGAATTATAAAGGAACTTAGGAAAACGGCCGGTAAAAATGTAAAAAATTTCTTATCCGTTAAAAAAAATATTATCATTACCGGAGTTTTTGTAAACGAGGATACGGAAAAAATTAAAAAAATAGCAAGAGATACCGATATCGATATAATTCAGCTGTCGGGGAACGAATCATTAGAATATATAGAAGAATCGGGTATAGATAAAAATCTAATTTTAAAAGCGGTACATGTTAAAGAAGAGGCGGATTTAGACATAATTTATCGATACAAGGAAGCAGGCGTTAATGTCCTCATAGATGCGTTTACGGGGGAGGGCGCGTACGGAGGAACAGGCGTGCAGGTCAACTTGAATATAATGAAGAATTTAAACGCCGGCGATTTAATTTTAGCGGGCGGTATAGGGCATGATAATATAGAATATATAATTAAATCCCTTAAGCTTTACGGAGTAGATCTTTCTTCAAAAATAGAAGATTTACCGGGGAAAAAGAATTACGATAAGATGGCGTTATTTTTTAAAAATCTTAGGAGAGCTTCAAATGCAACTGCCTGATAATAATGGTCATTTCGGTGAATACGGCGGAAGATATATTTCCGAAACATTAATGCC
>JAJYYS010000122.1 GCA_021800745.1 bacterium | reverse complement strand
TAACGGATATCGGAAGCGTTAAAAAGGGCATTACTTATAATGCCGAAGCAAATAATATAAGCAATTTCGTAGGCTCGCATCCGATGTGCGGCTCCGATAAAACCGGACCGGAAAATGCGGATTTTTCTCTTTTCGAGGGAAAGAAATGTATCGTTATCAAAGAAAACGCCGATTCAAACGATGAACGGAGAACGGCAAAAATACGGAAAACCGCAGAATTTTGGAAATCTTTAAATATGGACGTTATTTTTTCTACCGCCGAAACGCATGACGATATAACCGCATATACGAGCCACCTTCCTCATCTTATAGCTTTTCTGCTGTCCGATACTACGCTGTCTTATATTTCCGGTAAAGGTAAAAATGAAAATGCCGGAGCGGCCGCGGGGTTTGCCGGTTTTATAGGAAACGGCTTTAAAGATTCTACGAGAATCGCTTCTTCTTCCGCGGAATTATGGACGGACGTATTTCTTATGAACGGGGCAAACGTTACCGTTTCCTTAGAAAATTTTATTGCGTCCGCAAATATAATTAAAGGCTTTATAGAAACGGGAGATAAAGAAAGCTTAAACTCTTATCTTAAGAAAATTTGCGGAGAGAGAAAAGAGGCGGGGATTTGACGAAAGATTTATTGGAATTTAAACAGGATAAAGTTTTAGTTAAAGGGCTTTCAAAAGAATTCAGCGCGGCGATAGAAGTTCCCGGCGATAAATCTATCTCTCACAGAGCTGTTATGCTGGGAAGTTTAGCCGCCGGCAAATCTTATGCATCCAATTTATCTTTATCCAGAGACAATCTGGCTACCGTAGCGGCATTCAGGAAACTCGGCATCGGTATTAAAAAACAAAATTTAAACGGCCGGCCAAAAGATTTAGTAATAGAAGGAGCCGGACTTTACGGCTTAAAAGAGCCCGAATCGGTCATTAATACGGCTAATTCCGGAACCCTCACCCGGCTTCTTGCGGGAATACTCGCCGGAAACGATTTTTTCTCAGTAATGTCGGGGGATAAATACCTTAATTCGCGTCCTATGCGGCGCATAATAGAGCCTTTAAGCCTTATGGGGGCTAAAATAACGGGACGCCGTAAAAATGCTTATCCTCCGCTTGCAATTTCCGGAGGCGGTTTAAAATCTATTTTTTACGAAGTTCCGGTTCCAAGCGCGCAGGTTAAATCATGCGTTATTATGGCCGCTCTTTTTGCGGAAGGAGATACGGTTATATACGAGAAAAAAGAAACGAGAGACCATACCGAAAATTTATTAAGACTGCAGGGCTATCCGGTTACCGTCGATGCCCCGGAAAGCGGCGGCAGCATTATAACAGTTAAAGGGCGCGGCAGAGGCGAATTGCAGCCTTTTAATATTGATATCCCCGGAGATTTCAGCAGCGCCGCTTTTTTTATCGCGCTCGGCATTTTAAATAAAGGTTCGGAAGTAAGAATTAAAAATATTCTCGTCAACGAAAAGAGAACAGGACTGCTTAAGGCGCTTAAAATGATGGGGGCGGACATTAATCTGGCCGTTATGGGAGAAGTTCCCGAAAAAACCGGCGACATAAAAGCAAAATATTCCGCTCTTAAAGGCATAACCGTTCCTCAAGAACTGGTTCCCGACATGATAGACGAATTTCCTATTTTTTCCGTAATCGCTTCTTTTGCCGAAGGCAAAACAACCGTTACCGGGGCAAAGGAATTAAGGGTCAAAGAAAGCGACAGGATTAAGACTATAGTTTATAATTTAAAGGCTGTAGGTGTCGATATAAAAGAGCTTGAAGACGGATTTGAGATAAACGGCGACCCAGATTTAAAAAACGTGGGAAATTTAACGGTTTTAAATTCTTTCGGCGACCACAGGATAGCTATGTCTATGATAATCGCGGGCCTTATCCTTAAAAACGCAAAAATAGAAATGCGCGGCATAAGATGCATAAATACTTCTTTCCCCGAATTTTTCGATACCGTTTCCGGATTGATAAACCGATAAGGATACTTTATTATATAGATTCTGGATTCCCGCCATCCTTTGCCTGCATCAATGGCATGCATTGATAAACGCAGGCAAAGAATATGCTGGAATGACGCCAGTTGGTTTAAAGGAAGGATAAATTAAAATGATAGTTTATTTAAGTTTCGATTCCCGGAAATGATACCGGTTGGGTTAAAAGTCAAAATCCAGAAAAAGGAATTTCTAAATGAAAATAATAGTGGCCCCTTCCGCCGGTTTTTGTTTCGGCGTTAAAAGGGCGGTCAATATGGCTTTAGATGCGGCGGATAAATGCAGGCCGTTAGAAAAATTAAATACCCTGGGACCCATAATACACAATCCGCAGGTGGTTAAATCTTTAGAGGAAAAAGGCGTATTTCCGATAGACGACGTCGATTGCGGCTGCTTCGACACCCTGCTGATACGCTCACACGGCGTTAAAGCGGAAGTTATGGAAACGCTTAAATCCAAAGGCGTAAAAATAATAGACGCCACATGTCCTTTCGTGAAAAAAGCGCAGAATTATATAAACGAAGCCGCTTTAAAAGGCTACTTTATAATAATGGTCGGGGATAAAAACCATCCCGAGGTTCAAAGCGTTATAAGTTTTGCGGCTAAGGACAGGTTTTTAGTGATTAATAATCTTGCCGACCTGGAAAAAGTTCCGGTATCCGAAAAGCTGGCTTTAATTTCGCAGACCACGCAGGATGTTGATTTTTATAAACTCGTAATAGACGAAATAAATAAAATAGCGAAAGGCGGGGCGGTCGTTTTTGATACTATTTGCGATGCCACTATGATAAAACAGGAAGAGTCTAAAGCTATAGCTTCGAACGTCGACGTTATGATAGTCGTAGGCGGCTACAACAGCGCAAATACCAATAAGCTGCAAAATATATGCAAAGAGATTCAGCCCAATACATATCATATAGAAACCGAAAGCGAAGTTAACCCCGAATGGTTTTTGAACGCTAAAAGCGTAGGAATAACGGCGGGAGCATCCACTCCGGACTGGATAATAGAACGGGTTTTAAAGAAAGTCCGCGATATAGACGAAGCCGGATTAAAAAGATTTGCTTAATTTGTTTAAATGTGGTAGATTAGTTTTATTAAATTTAGGAGGTAGTAATATATTTATGGCAAAAAAAAGTTTTAATCAATTCAAATCCGTTAACGCGGGCGACGGCAATCCCACCGAATTCGAGATTCTGCTAGGTTCCTATGAAAGCATGAACAGCAAAGGGCTCGTGAGGCAGGGAAAAATTTTAAATATCGACAATGACTATGTTTACGTCGATGTAGGAGACAAGTCCGACGGCATCATTACCATAAAAGAAATATCTTCGGGGGGTACAGTCGATATTACTTCTATTGAGGTAGGCGGTTCTATAGAAGTTTTTGTTGGGAGTTACGATGATAAACTAGGATATTTAATATGCTCCCGAGAAAAAGCGAAAAACGTTTATGCGCTTGACGATATAGAAAGGGTATGCAACGGCAACGAACTGATAAAAGGCACCGTCGCGGCAAAGACAAAAGGCGGATTGATAGTCGATTTGAACGGGGTTACTGCGTTTCTGCCGGGTTCCCAAATAGACGTTAAACTGACTAAGGATTTCGACGCGTTTCTGGGGAAGACTTTAGACCTCAAAGTTATAAGTGTAGATAAAAGAAACTGCAACGTAATAGTATCCAGAAGAAAAGTCATAGAAGACGAAATAAAGAAATTAAAGGAAAATGTTTTAACCGATATAAAAGAAGGCGACGTGCTTGAAGGAATAGTTAAAAATATTACCGATTACGGGGTTTTTGTAGATTTAGGCGGCATGGACGGACTTATTTATATCACGGATATATCATGGAAAAGAATATCGCACCCTTCGGAAATATTAAATCTCGGACAGAAAATAAACGTTAAAGTTATTAAATACGATGAAGAAAAACACAGGGTTTCGTTAGGATATAAACAGCTTTTCGACGACCCGTGGCAGAATATAGCCGACAGGCACAAACCGGGGGACATAATTGAAGGCGTCATTATAAATATTACGGATTACGGCGCATTCGTCGAACTCGACGACGATGTAGAAGGGCTTATTCACTTGTCTGAAATGACATGGGAAAAAAAGCAGATCGACCTTAAAACGTTTTTGACCAAGGGACAGAAAGTAAAGGCATCGATATTAAGCATAGAGCCGGAAGCCCGAAAATTATCGCTCAGCCTTAAAAGGCTTACGGAAAGTCCCTGGAATTTATTAAAAGATAAATATCCCGTGGGCAAAGTCGTTGAAGGCGCGGTCAAAAATATATATGAATTCGGAGTTTCGGTGGAATTAGAGGAAAATCTGGAAGGCTATATCAAACAAAACGATTTTTCCTGGACGAAAAGAACGAAACACCCGAACGAGTTATTTAAAATGGGAGAGAAAATCAGGGCGGTTGTATTAAGCATAGACGAGGAAAAGCAGAGAATATATCTTGGAATAAAACAGCTTACCGAGAGTCCGTGGTCGCATATTAAAGAAAAATATTCGGCAGGTTCGGTTGTAACAGGGACGGTATCCAACATAACGGAATTCGGAATATTCGTTCAGCTTGAAGAAGGAATAGAAGGGCTGATTCACAATTCAAAAATTCCGGAAAATTTTATAAAAGAAAACAACATATCCGCAGGGTCGCAAATAAATGCGGAAATAATAATGCTTGACGGCAATGAACAAAAAATAGGGCTGT
>JAJYYS010000121.1 GCA_021800745.1 bacterium | reverse complement strand
ATACGAGGATGCGCGGATTTTTTATAGGCGCTCGAGAAAGGAGATGACGGCAAGGCTTGAAGAGGTGCACCACGCCGAAGAGGAAGGGATTAAATTTGAATTTTTAATTAATCCCGTCAGGTTTATCGGCGACGAAAATCAAAATGTTATTGCTGTCGAATGCCAGAGAATGGAACTGGGAGAGCCTGACGAAAGCGGCAGGAGAAGACCTATTCCGATTAATGGTTCGGAGTTTGTAACCAATATAGGAGCTGCAGTTATTGCGATTGGAACTAATGCAAACCCTATTGTGCCGAAATCCACGCCGGGGATGGATTTAAATAAATGGGGATACATAATTGCCGATGAAAACACTGGAAGAACCACGAAAAGAGGGGTCTTTGCCGGCGGCGATATCGTAACAGGCGCGGCAACCGTTATTCTGGCGATGGGCGCAGGCAAGAAAGCCGCAGTCTCAATAGATGAATACCTTAGAACGGGTACATGGTAAAGTTAAAACCCGCCGCAGCATAGTTTCCAATAGAATGCAGTAAAATAATATTTTTAAGGCATGATTAAGGTTATCTTAAGATTACGATAATAAATTGACAAATCGTATTATTTATGAGATAACATACAAATCACCCTCGTTTCTTTGCATTTTTTTATCTTTCCAAATAGCATGCCGGGGTGGCGGAAATGGTAGACGCAAGGGACTTAAAATCCCTCGGAACTTTGTTCCGTGCCGGTTCGATTCCGGCCCTCGGCACCATAATAAACAAGCCTTCAAGCCTATTGATATTAAAACTAAAACCTGCTAAAATCGCTTTAAAATATGCAAAATCTGTAAAATTTTGTCAAAAATCGGTCAAAAAAATATGGCGGAAAATAGCGAACGATGGTCTCCGGAAAATAGGTGATACTTACTGTTATGACTTTACTGTCGACGGCAAACGCTATCTCGGAACCACCAAGACACAGGATAAGAAATTAGCGCAGAATATAGCCGATACAATAAAAGCCGATGTTATCCGTAAAAAAACACGGCTTGCCCAGGGCTATTCTTTCGGTTTCGACACGGATTACGCCAAAACGGATTCTATTTCAACAAACTTGCTATGTGGGTATATAATTCCAATACCCCCCTATATTACATCTACGGGGCTTATACCTATAACGCCATACCGATAACTGCGACCATGTCCGGTTGTAAATTAATAAGCATAATAAGGCGCATGCAGGAGGGGGATATGCCGATAGGGTGGGATTGTAATTTGACATTTATGTATTATTCGATTATATTATATATAATTTAATAAATCGTATAGTATAATAAAATAAAGGTATATAAATTTGATATGATTTTCTAATAATTCTATGAAATGTATCAATTGTAATGATGAAATACCCAATCATATGCGTTACTGCGCAATTTGTGGACATGATGCAGGATTTCCGAATGTTCGTGCCGCACTTCGTCCTAAGGAGGTCGACGCTCTGGAGTGTAGGGTAGAAAAAGTAAAAGACGGTGTTAATTCAAGGAAATGTAACGATATTTTAAAAGATTTTGAAGATGCCGTTGCAAAATCTTCAGTAATTATATGCGCACGACTTGGCAAAATTAGCGAATTTGTTTCAAGTGATAATTCTTTATATCAAAATTTTTATCAAGCAATCGGAAGCGAAGGACAATTACCGGAAAATAATGAATGGGATAGTATAAGAGAGCCGGTAGATAGTTTGTTGTTCCCCCATTATCACAAAGAAATACGCTTTGGGTCTTTATCTATTAACCGGAAAGGGATAACGGGTTATGGCGATTGTTGCATGACATTAAGAGATATAGCCATAAAGGATCGCGCGACTGTTTTTGAGGAAAATACAGTCCTCTTCATAAAAAAGCACAGAATTGTAGCAGGTGACCCTATGCCTTTAGGCTATCGAGCTTCTTGGCAAAAGAGAGATTTGCTGGCTGTCGCAAAACTCGGAGAGAAGATTACTCCTGAAACAAGTGGAGACGAATTTCCTAAACTACTAGCAAGTTCAAATGATAAAGATGGCGATTTTATAGAAGTTCACATATACGGCCCTATTCAACGGCGTGCAATCGAACATTTGTCGTATTATAATTCTGCCGAAAAAAAACAAAAAGTTAGAAAAGTAGATAATATTTTGTTTAAATCAATCTCGAGAAAACTAAAAGAGATTAACGTTACTACGGAGATTTTTCAATGAAAGCCATTTTATCCGGACAAGCTGCTATGGCTGTCTGTAGAGAAGACAATAGATTTTATTCTATAAGTTTGGATTCTGAAGAAACATGGACTGAACGTAATGAGTGGGATATCCCTTTTTTATTTACAAATATTGCCGATATACTTCAAATGGAATACACGTCCCGTTCCGAAGTTTTAAAAAAGCTGGAAACAGCTTGGGAGCAAGATAGATGTTTACAGCTTACTTTAATAGCTTTAGATAACGAAGAGGATAAGGAAATCAGGATTGAGGCTACTGAATGTTTAAATGACCTGCTTTGTCAAGCCGAAGTGAAGGAGTATGTAGAGAATCGTTTATATTCCGCACCTATGCCAACAAACGCAGATTTAGATGGCGCAATCCAGTTAAGCAAAGAAACATCGTCAGGAACGACGATGAAATTTCTATTAACAATTCAAGATGACCAAGAAGAAATATTAAAAAAATACAAGGCTTGGAATGACTTGCCGGATAATATTTTTGGTGAAACAATAGGTAGTAAACAAGATTTTTATTGTGAGGCTGTTAGATATGGTGCATTTCGCTTATTTGTTACTAAGCGCCATAAAATAGGCTTTGCTATACTTCAGCTTCTAACCCATCCTCGTTTCCGTGGTATTAGTAAAGCCCGTAATGTATTTCAGAATTGGGCTGCTTCTTTTAAGGAATTCGTTACCAATATAAAATTTGAAAAACAGGAATATGAAGATAGTGTTTATGCCGATGCTGACTATACATATGACAAAAGCATAATAAATAACCATGATGCTTTTCAGCAGGCAATAAAACAAAGAGAAGCCATTAAAAAATATCTTATAGAGGGGGACAAAGATAAAGCATTTAGTTTTACCACAGAACTTATTGAGAGTCAGCGTCGTAATAGTAAACCTGAGCATATAGCTAAGTCCCTTTGCGATTTAGCGCAATTTGCCAAGGAGGGGTTAGGTAATCCAGAGCTTCAGTTAGAATTTGCCAAGAGGGCAGTTGAAGAAGCCCCCAATGATTCATGGGCATATGCGACATTAGGAGATGCATATCGGTTACTTGCCGAATATCAAAAGTCGTTAGAAATGTATCATGAAGCAGGCGTTAAATCGCATGATACGGAGAATGTTGTGGTTGCGCTGAATGGACGTGCTGAAGTATTGAAGGATATTGGACAGATAGAGGATGCACTTAAAATTTACGAGCAATGTATACAGGAGTATGGAGGTGATATTGTTTCCAGAAATGCTAGAGCCGCGGCATTGGCTCATTATGGTAAGTTAGAGCAAGCATTAGAGGCTTATAATGAGATATTACAGGAAAGGCCTTTTGATGTGATTCCTTCTAATGGGCGCGCGAAAGTACTTAACGATATGGGTCGATTAGAGGAAGCTTTAGCGGGAATTATTGAGATTAGCAAGATTTATCCTAATGATAAAATTCTACAACAGACTTATGCAAATTTTTTATGGGAATCTGGAAGGTTAGAAGATGCAGAGAAAGTTTTGTCTGATTTAATTAGACAATATCCGTCTACTTTTGAAGCGATGGCTTTACATGCAAAGATACTTGGGGATTTAGGGAAATTTACTGAAGCCATAGATGAGTATAAAAAGAATATTAACATGTCTCCTTTAAGCCCATGGGGATATTTAGGTAATGCCGAAATTTATAGAAAGATGGGAGAACTATCTAAGGCACTGGATGCCTATGATTTATTTATTAATAAATTTCCTTATAGCGGATTTTATCGAAATGGAAAGGCATCTGTATTAGTAGCTATGGGCAAATATTCGGAAGCTTTAAATACGCTTTCTATTGACCATTTACCCGCCAGTAAAAGTGAGTGGGTTGCTTATCATATTAGAGGTATGGCCCATATGCGTATGGGCGAATTAACTAAAGCGGAGGATATTTTTAAGTGGGGATTAGCAGAGTGTTTTTGGGTATCTCAGCGTGAATATTTTAAAACTGCTCTTGCGAGTCTTCGAATTAGACAGGGTCGATATAAAGAGGCAGTTCCTTTAGTGTATGAAATAACTAACCCGTCTCTTAAACCTATAGCTAATTTGCTTTCAATGCATGCGGCGGCGGAATTAAATGACATGTCTTTATTTAACCAATCTTCTGAATCTATCCGAGACGAAGCAGTGCCAAACAATATTATTGAATTAAAGGTTGCATTAGAAAAGCGTTATAAGAAAAAAATTACTAATGACACGGATGATGATAATCGCTTGTTTACTCTTGAGTGTGACAATATACTTGCAGCATAAAAATAAAATATGAAAGACCTTTAATTAACTTATACTTTTTAAAATCTCATTGATACACAAATACTATCAAGTTAAAATTAATCATTTGTCAAAAAATCGGTCAAACGATATTTCTTATAAAGCTAATTATTTAATAATATCAATAAGTTACAAAAATAAAGCAAGGGACTTAAAATCCCTCGGAACTTTGTTCCGTGCCGGTTCGATTCCGGCCCTCGGCACCATTCTTTTGTCGGAGATTTTAATATTTAAAGTATAGTTTTTAGTATATATAATCGTATATATT
>JAJYYS010000120.1 GCA_021800745.1 bacterium | reverse complement strand
AAGTGGCAAACAAAGTCAATATTACGGATGCGGACGCAAAAGCGTATTATAAAAAACACTACCTGTCGTTTAATCTGCCGTCTAAAATCAACGTAAGCTATATACAGCTGAATTCCCAGAAACAGGCGCAGGTTGTTTACAAAATGCTCAGCGGCGGCAAGCCTTTCGCAGCAGCGGCCCAAAAATATTCCACCGCTACTAACGGTAAAAACGGCGGAGTCCTCGGCTGGATAAAATTTCAGGAAACGACCCCTGCATTTAATAACGCCGCTTTCAGTATCCCAAAAGTAGGCGGAATTTCAAAAATAGTTAAAGTAGGCAGCCATTTCGATATAATAAAATTAAATAACGTAGTAACAGGCAAGCCTAAGCCTTTTTCCGCTGTCAAAGGGGAAATAGTTATGATGATGAAGCAAAAAGACGCTTCAAAAATTTTAAAGGCTTTTGTGAAAAATTTAAGAAAAAAATCAAAGGTGAAATATTTTTATAACAATTTACCGGTTGCAAATTCCGGCATAAATCAGAATATTCCGGAAAAGAAGACGGTTACCGCTCCGGCGGCAGGTAAAAAGCAGGGGTAATATAACCGGCGTAATGCTGAACTAAAGATAGCTTAATATTGAAAAATATATTAAATATATTAATTGAGCAACTCTGGATTACCGCTTTCGCGGGAAAGTTTCAAAAAAACTTCACGAGACCGGAGGTCGAGAGCGAAGCGGTAATCCAGAAAATTAAATTTGTATTGCAGTTAATATAACCGATTAAGCGGAAAAACAAGATTTTATTATGATGAATGCAATAAAAAAAAACGGAATTTTGATATTTATAATCGTCGGTATTTTTGCGTTTATTTCGTTTTCGGCATTATTGAAAGACGCCGATGCCGTAATAGTGGACCAGATAATCGCCGTGGTCAATAAAACACCTATAACTTTATATGAATTCGCTAAATTTAACAGGCAGGCGTTCGAAGATTACGAGCAGATGCAGAATGAAGCATCGCAGGGAATTTTTACGCAGTCGGATTCGGCTACAATGTCCAAAACTAAAGATGTGCTGAATCTTTTGGTTGGCAATATCTTAATTAAGCAGGAAGAGGAGAAAGCGGCTATATATATATCTCCGAAACAATTAAACGCATATATTAAAGCCGTAGCCCTTGCGAATAATTTTACCGTAAGCCAATTTTTTAACTTTCTCGCTAAAAGGGGCATTACCAAAGAAGCCTATATAAAACAAGTTAAAAGCCACTTTATGGAAGTCGAGCTTTTAAGAAAAGTTTATGGCAATAAGATGGTTATAACTAAGGGCCAGCTGGTAAATTATTATAAAAAAAATATAGAACAATTCAGAGGCGAGCCCAAAGTGGATTTGAAGCTTATATTTTTAGCCGTACCTAAAAATGCCGATAAGAAATTAAAAGAAGAAATATACAAAAGAATTTCCAGAATAAGGCAGACCGCTATATCCGGAAACAAAAGTTTTTCTGCGCTTGCAAGGGAGTATTCCGAAGACCCTTCGGAAAAAAACGGCGGAAGAATAGGTTATATTTATAAAAATAAACTTTCTCCCAATTTTTCTGACGCGGCTTTTAAACTGCATGTAGGAGAAGTAAGCGGCGTTATAAGAACCAAGTTCGGTTACGCCGTATTAAAATCCATCGGGAAAAAGATGGGGTCTTTTAAAACCTTTAAACAGGCAAGACCTGAAATATTTTCTATTTTAGAAAAATATAAAACAAATAAATACCTTGAAAAGATTTTAAAAAAGGCAAGAAAAAATTCTTACGTCAAGATATTGATTGCGGCGTAATAAATAAAAATTTAAATTGGTTAAAGAAAACTGTTTTATAGGCATTACAATGGGAGACCCCGGCGGAATAGGGCCGGAGATTGCAATAAAGTCGTCGAAGTATTTTGCCGGGAAAAATGAATGCATCAAACCTGTTATTTTTGGTTCTTTCGAGCATATAGCCAATGTTTCAAAAAAGATAATAAAAACAAACACGCCGCTGAACTTAATCAGTCCTGAATCGTCTCTTAAAAAATCATATAATAACGGAAAAATTAACGTAATAGATTTATCTTCAAAGTCTTACGATTCCGTTAAATTAGGAACAGTTAATCCTGAATACGCAAAAGACGTCGAACGGTATATAGAAACGGCCGTAGATTTTTCTCTAAACGGCAAAATATGCGGTTTTGCGACAGCCCCGATTAATAAGGACATGATGCTTAAGGGAATGGCGAGGTTTGGAGGGCATACCGAGCTGTTAGGGTATTTAACCGGTTCCGACGATTTTGCAATGCTTTTTTATTCAAAAAAAATAATTACCGCTCTTGCGACTATCCATATTCCGTTATCGGAAGTTCCTGCTAAAATAACAAAATATTTATTAAGAAATATAATAAATATTTCACTTAACTGGATAAAAAGAGATTTCGGGAAAAAAAATCCCCGCATTGCAGTGTTAGGTTTAAATCCGCACGCAGGAGAAAACGGCAGGATAGGCAGGGAGGAAAAAGACTCTATAATGCCCGTAGTCGAAGAGTTTAGAGATAAAAACGAAAACATAGAGGGGCCGTTTCCGGCGGACAGTTTTTTTGCGAAAAAGTATAAAGATTTCGATTTAATAGTTTCTATGTATCATGACCAGGCGCTGATACCGTTTAAACTTCTTTCTTTTGACAAGGGGGTTAACGTTACCGCCGGACTGAAGATTATAAGAACGTCTCCCGTGCACGGAACGGCTTATGATATTGCCGGCAAGAATACGGCGGATTACGAAAGCATGCTGGAGTCGGTAAAATTAGTCCGCAGGATATCGGAGAACAGAAATAAATGGACAGAAAGATAATAATCAAAGGTGCAAGACAGCATAATTTAAAAAATATAAGCTTAGAAATTCCGAAAGACAAACTTGTCGTAATAACCGGCCTTTCAGGCTCCGGCAAGTCCTCTTTAGCTTTCGACACTATATTTGCCGAAGGGCAGAGGAGATATTTGGAATCCCTCTCTTCTTACGCAAGGCAATTCATGGAACAAATGGACAAGCCCGATGTAGATTCGGTTGAAGGACTTTCGCCGGCTATTTCCATAGAACAGAAATCGGTAAGCAAAAATCCGCGTTCTACGGTAGGAACTATTACCGAAATTTATGATTATCTCAGAGTCCTTTTTGCAAGAATAGGAGTCCCCTACTGCTATAATTGCGGCAAAAAAATCGAGCCCAAAACCGTAGACCAGATGGTGGAATCGGTTTATTCCAATAAGGCGGGGGAAAAACTGATAGTTTTGTCTCCGATAGTAATTGAAAGGAAGGGCGAGTTCAGGGCAAAGTTCGACGACTACCTTAAACACGGATTTTACAGAATATACGCCGACGGTAAAGAATATAACTTAGACGAGCCGATTAATCTCGATAAAAAAAAGAAACATAATATAGATTTGGTTATCGACAGATTAGTCATAAAAGAAGAAAATA
This sequence comes from bacterium, assembly GCA_021800745.1. The sequence continues at coordinate 1,344 of JAJYYS010000120.1, read as the reverse complement.
AAAAAAGATTATTCGATTCCATAGAACTTGCCCTAAAATTATCTTCCGGCATTTTAAAGCTGAAATACGAAAACCGGGAAGAGATATTAACCGAGAACTCGATTTGTTTGGATTGCAACATAAGTTATGGCAAGCCCGAACCGGCGGTTTTTTCGTTTAACAGCCCGCAGGGCGCCTGTTTGGAATGCGGCGGATTGGGCTATAAGGAATATTTTGACGAAGACCTTGTTATTCCCGATAAAAATCTTTCCCTTAAGGAAGATGCGATAATTATTTTCAAAAACTCAACCCCTGTTTATAAAAATCAAATTATAAACGCCTTATCGAAACATTACGGTTTTGCTCCGGATATCCCATACGCGGATTTAAGCGAAGATATAAAGCATGCGATATTGTACGGCTCAGGCGACGAAAAAATAAAGTTTTACGACGTAATGAACGACGATAAATCGTTCCATTTAAAATACTGGGAAGGCATCATACCCATGCTTGAAAGAAATATAGCAGAAGGGAATTACCTGCTGGATCCCAGAAAATTTAGAGCAGAGAAAATATGCCCCGAGTGCGGGGGCTTCAGATTAAAGAAAGAATCGCTCAGTTACAGAGTAGGCGGACTTAATATAGCAGAAATTGTAAATTTAAGCATTAAAGATGCCCTAAGTTTTTTTAAAAATTTGAATTTAAGCGATTACGAAGCAGGTATCGCGGCCAAAATTTTAAACGAGGTTAAAGACAGGCTGCAATTTTTAACCAATGTAGGACTTGAATATCTGACTCTTTCGAGGCAGGCCCAAACGCTTTCCGGCGGAGAGTCGCAGAGAATAAGGCTTGCTTCTCAAATAGGTTCAGGCTTAACAGGCGTTCTATATGTTATGGACGAACCGAGCATAGGCCTGCATATGAGGGATAACGAGCGGCTTCTTAAAACGATTATAGATTTGCGCGATAAAGGCAATACGCTTATTGTAGTCGAACACGATGAAGCTACTATGCTTAAATCCGACTATATTATCGATATGGGACCAGGAGCGGGTAAGAACGGAGGCTATATAGTAGCTCAGGGAACTCCGGAAGAAATCATGAAAAATCCCGCTTCTTTAACCGGTAAATATTTAACCGGAAAATTAAAAATAAATATGCCCGGTTTCAGGAGGGGCAGTTTATCCGGTTATTTGGAAATAAAAGGCGCCAGGATGAATAATCTGAAAAATATCGACGTTAAAATTCCGCTGAATAATTTTATATGCGTTACCGGAGTATCCGGGTCGGGAAAGAGCACCTTGATAATAGATACGCTTTATCAGGCGTTGTCGGCCTATAAAAACGGGTATATATCAGATTTTA
>JAJYYS010000119.1 GCA_021800745.1 bacterium | reverse complement strand
CGGCGGACGATCATATATCTTTAGCGGCGGCTTATAAAAGTCAAAGACTTGGCTTTTATGCCGATAAAGATGGAAGCGAATGCGAAGCGAATCATCCTTCCGCCCCAGCCAAGCAGAATTTAGGACGAAAACAGTAAAATACTTCAAATATGACTAATAAATTAAAATTATTTGCGGGCAATTCCAATAAAGAACTGGCGGAAAAAATGGCCGATTATCTCGGCATAGCTTTGGGAGACGCCGAGGTTTACAATTTCAGCGACGGGGAAACTTTTATCAATATCAACGAAAACGTCAGGGGTTGCGATATTTTTCTTATGCAGTCAACGTCAAACCCGGTAGATAAAAATCTAATGGAACTGCTGATAATGATAGATGCCATGAAAAGGGCATCGGCAAACAGAATAACCGCCGTCGTGCCTTATTACGGCTACGCCAGACAGGACAGGAAAACGGCATCGAGGGTGCCTATAACCGCAAAATTAGTGGCGGATATTATTACTACGGCGGGCGCGGATAGAGTGCTATCGATGGATTTGCACGCCGGGCAGATACAGGGGTTTTTCAATATTCCGGTTGACCATTTATATGCGGCGCCGGTACTGCTTGAATATATAAAAGAAAAGAATTATGAACCGGCAGATATCGTCGTGGTTTCTCCGGATGCCGGTGCGGTTGAAAGGTCAAGGTCTTTCGCAAAACATTTAGGGGCAAATCTTGCCATTATCGATAAAAGAAGAATTAAAGCAAATGTTGCGGAAATAATGAACGTTATTGGCGACGTTAAAAATAAAATCGCTATTATGTTAGACGATATGATAGATACCGCGGGCACTATTACTCAGGGAGCCGTAGCGCTTTCCAATAACGGCGCGAGCGAAGTAATAGCAATGGCGACGCATGGAGTTTTATCAGGGGAAGCAATGGGCAAAATAGATAATTCCCCCATAAAAGAACTTATAATAACCGATACTATAAACCCAAAAAACAGGCATGGACTGTCAAGCAAGATTAAAATATTAAGCGTTGCGAATATTTTAGGAGAAGCGGTTAAAAGGATTCATGACGAGGATTCGGTCAGTTCGCTTTTTATTTAAATAATTTATATAATAAAATAATAATAAAAGGAGATTTTCATTGGAAATAATTAATTTGAACGTTGAGGCAAGAAAGAAGGAAAACAATCTTAAAACCTTAAGGAAACAGGGTATCATACCCGGAGTACTATACGGGAAAAAAATGGGTTCGCTCATTATTTTGCTAAACTACAAAGAATTTCTTAAAACCTTTGCAAAACATTCTATATCCTCATTTATCAACATAGTAAGCAAAGAAGACGATGTAAACGGCAAAACCGTCGTTATAAAAGAAATTCAAAAGGACCCGGTGACCGATAATATTATCCATATCGATTTGCACGAAATATCTATGGACGAGAAAATAGAAATAGAAGCGGCCGTCCATTTTACGGGTAAGCCTGAAGGAGTTAAGCTCGGAGGAATCCTTGAACCTCTCATGAGGCATATCGCCATAAAGGGTTATCCTAAAGATATAATCGATACTATAAATATCGATGTTTCAGCGCTTAAAATCGGAGACATTATACACGTCAGAGATTTGAATTTAGGCGAAAACATCGAAATAATGGCTGAAGAAGATGCGGCTATAGTTACCGTCGCCGAGCCTACGGTTGAGGAAGTTTCCGCCGCAGCGCCTGCCGCCGAAGGCGAAACTGCCGCCGCAGCGCCTGCCGCCGGGTCAGCGCAGCCTTCTCAGAAGGGTTAAAACTTCTATTTTATTAAAATGCCAGAGGATATATTTATTTTTGGTCTTGGAAATCCGGGACAGGAATACCGGTTTTCCAGGCACAATTTTGGTTTTACGGCAGTGGACTATTTTTTCGAAGAAAATGATTTTCCGCCGTTTATTAATAAAAAAAATTATTTGATTTCCGGTAAAATTATATCGGACAAAAATATATTCTTAATTAAACCGCTTACTTTTATGAATTTGAGCGGGAAAGCCGTAAAAGACGTCCTAAACAAAAACGGTGTTTTTAAAATCGGGGAAAACGAAGCCGGTTCAAACATTATTTTAATTCACGACGACCTCGACCTTGCTTTTGGAAGTTGTAAAATTAAGTTCGGCGGCAGCGGCGGTTCTCATAACGGCGTTAATTCGGTTATAAATTCGCTTCAGAGCAAAAATTTTATACGCATAAAATTAGGCATTAATTCCCCGGAAAGAGTCAAATTTGATACCGGCGCGGACTATGTTCTGTCCAATTTTTCGAGAGACGAAATTAAAAAATTACCCGGTGTATTAAAAATAATAAATGAAATTTTATTCTCGATTATAACGGACGGTCTTGCGAAAACTATGAATAATTATAACATCCGCCGGGCGGCTGAATAAAGATAAGGTATAAACAAATATGGGACTTAAATGCGGCATAGTAGGTCTTCCCAATGTGGGTAAATCCACCATATTTAACGCTATTACGTCGGGGGGAGCCGAAGCCAGCAATTATCCGTTTTGCACTATAGAACCGAATATAGGCATAAAACCGGTAAAAGATAAAAGATTGGAAAAACTGCGCGATATATTTAGTCCTGATAAATTTACGCCGACTTATGTGGAATTCGTCGATATTGCGGGATTAGTAAAAGGGGCGTCGGCAGGCGAAGGTCTCGGCAACAAATTTCTTTCCCACATCAGGAACGTCGATTTAATCATACAGGTTATAAGAATATTTAAAGATAACTCGGTCGTGCATGTAGAAGGCGGAATAAATCCGGCAAGAGACCTTGATATTATTAATACAGAACTCGCGTTAAGCGATATAGAAATTCTTTCCAAACATCTCCAAAAGCTTGAAAAAATAGCAAGAAGCGGAGATAAATCGGCGGCATCCAACCTCGATTTTTTGAAAAAAATCAACGTTCAGCTCTCCGAAACCGGGTCTATAACCGGAAAAGAATTCGACGAAACTGAAAAAAGCCTGTTGAAATCCTTAGGCATAATATCGGCAAAACCCGTAGTATATGTTCTTAACGTCGATGAAGATATGCTGCCGGAAAATTTTTCCAATCAAGATATAAAAGAAATAATGAGTATAGCCGCGCCTAAAAATATACCGGTTATAAGATTGTGCGCGAAATTAGAAGAAGAACTATCCACTTTAGGAGAGGAAGACAGGGATGTTTTTCTTAAAGACTACGGACTGGAGTCTTCCGCTTTGGATTTCGTCGCATCCGTCAGCTTCAGGCTTTTAGGTTTAATTTCGTTTTTTACCGCCGGCAAACAGGAGGTCAGGGCATGGGAGATAAAAAACGGCTGGAAAGCGCCTCAAGCCGCCGGAACTATTCATACTGATTTCGAAAAAGGTTTTATAAGGGCTGAAGTTATTTCGTATGACGATTTTATTAAAGCCGGTTCGGAAGCTAATGCCGCAAAAATGGGGCTTCTAAGGCTCGAGGGAAAAGACTATATAGTCAAAGACGGCGATATAATGCATTTCAGATTCAATGTTTAATGGGCAGTATGGGCTATAATGCTTTTTATATAAACAGATATCGTATTTATAATTCCCACCCTCATCATCATTACCGCGTATGCGGCAAGCAAAAGCGCCGCAAGTTTGCCTGCGGCGTTGGAACCTGTTTTCCCGAGATATTTTAAAATAAGCCTTGTATTTTTTAAAACGATATAAACTATCAAAAGATTAATAATGAATGCAATCGTGACGACTAAATATCCGTATATGCCGGTAATTATTAAAAGCGTAGTTAAAACTCCCGGACCGACTATCAACGGTACGCCTATAGGTACTACTCCTAAATCCGCCTTATCTGCGGATGCGTAAAGTTTGGGCTTTTCGGAAAGCAGATTATTTATAGATATTATAAGTAAAAGTATGCCGCCCGCCATTTCAAAATCATATATCGAAATACCCATAACGTCAAAAAGGGATTTGCCAAGCAGAAGAAAGCCGACGCCGACGCTAAAGGCGGTAATTAAAGAGTTTTTTCTTATCTGTTTTTCGTCTTTGATGGCGGTATCTTTTACGAAGTCTAAATATATAGGGAGCACGCCGAATATATCTATAGCGACAAACAGCGGAATTAAAGCGAGAAATATGTCCTTAAAAAAAATTATAATAATATTTGCCATAGGTTTTTATATCCCAAATTGTTTTAAATAAATATAATATAGTATTATAATATAATTCCTATGAATAAAAAAAATAAATTTAATATACTTCATATAGACGGCTTTAAAGGCTTCGGCGGAGCGCAAAACGATATCGTTATACTGCTCGGGTTTATGAAAAAATATCATAGCGAAGACTTTAATATATACGTTATTCATAATAATAACGAAAGACTAAAGGCGGAATTGGATAAATTCGATATTTCTAATTTTTCCGTCAGAATGACTAATTTTCTCGATATTTTTGCCGTATTCAAAATAAGGCGTTTTTTAAAGCGCCGCGATATAGACTTAGTAAATTTTCACTCGTCTTTAGACCATTATTTAGGGGGAATCGCCGCAGTTTCAATTTTTAAAAAAAAGATAGTTAAGATTCTAACGCGGCACGTTGCGTATAAAGTCGATTTTTTGAAAGGATTTTTAATATACAGGTTTTTAACGGACGGATTTATAGTTATATCCGATTTTATTAAAAAAAGTTTAGTAAAAGATATTAAAATAAACCCGCAAAAAATTAAAACCATTTACAGTCCTAGGATATATAGCGGATTTGATAGCGGCGATGAAAAAGAAGTATCTTTTTATGGATTGGAAAAGGCCGAAATGAGAAAAGAACTCGGCATTAAGCCT
>JAJYYS010000118.1 GCA_021800745.1 bacterium | reverse complement strand
GGGGCATTATAGTCGATAAAACTATGATGACTAGCGTCAAAGACGTATATGCGGGAGGAGACGCCGCCGTAATTTACGATATATTGAACAAGCGTCCGAATATTATTGCAATAGTGCCTCTGGCATGTGAGGAAGGTAGGGTTGCCGGTACGAATATGGCAGGTGTTTACAGGGAATATCCGGGCGGAATGGGTTTAAATTCCGTTGAAATTTACGGATTGCCTATAGTAACTATCGGTTTGACGAATCCGGCAAACGAGTCGCAAAAGATTTATATGTTTCAGGACGAAAACGTTTACAGAAAACTCGTTTATGACGGCGAAGTACTGGTTGGGGCAATTTTACTGGGCGATATTGCCGGCAGCGGAATCTTATCCGCCGTTATAAGACAGGGATTAAAATGCCTTAAATACAAAGACGAATTTTTAAACGGAAATATATATTCGTTCGTTATCGACAGCGAATTTGAGATATATAACATAAACGAAGGGTATGCCGTAAGAGGCGATTTTGAGGACCTGCCCGAATTCTCAAGGACTAACTGGCGTTAGATTATGAATAATAACGGCATAAGCGAAAAAGATTCGCCAGAAACGGCATTAAACGTATTAATAGGAGAACTGCTTGCCGAAGCAAAAAATATCCCCGAAGCGGATTTCGTAAAATGGTACGAAAAGAAAAGGAAAATTTTCAATACGGGAATTAAAAATCCTCCGACTAAAGAAGAATTTATAAAGTATCTGAATTATGCTTCGGCTATAAAATTCGATTAGCAAATTTAAGGCGAGTTTGTATTAGGTATATTTTTTTAAAAGCGGCACTTTTATAAAATCTAATAACGCCATAAAGATTAATGTAAAAATTATTAGTTGCAGTATATAGTTTAACGGGACTGAAGCAATAAGCCATCCGTATATCGCCATAAGCGTAGCTAAAAGAATACCGCCAAATTCTGTTATTAAAAGCGGTTTTGACGGCATCGAATTCCATAAATGGGATTTTTCGCGAACTAAAAATATATTGGCGTGGCCTGAATATACGAGTCCTAAAAATACAAAAGAATCCAATACCGGCTTAGATAAATCAAGCAGCTTCAAACCCCAAAGGTAGATACCGAATATATATATGAGCCAGCCGAGCGAAAATGCTAAAGAAATTTCCATTAGTTCCCTTATATTCCATTTGTTGGGTTTCTTTGAGTATTTGACGTTATCCGTAGATAAAGACATCGTTACAAAGTCGTTTGTGAAAATCAGCAGAAGTATTATAAGCGGCATGGCTTGAACATCGAAGTTTTTAATCCCGAATATTAATAGACCTAAGGCCAAAAATAAGCCTGTTTGTATAGTCTTTACTATTTTATTAGATATGTAAGAAAATAACCTCTGGTAAACGCGCCTTCCGGTCTTAACCGCGCTTACCATCCCCGATAATCCGGGACTTGTCAAAACAAGGCTTGCGGAGGCTTTTGCCACGTCCGTTGCGCTTGATACCGCAATCCCTACTTGAGCCTGTTTAAGAGCGGGAGCATCGTTTACTCCGTCTCCGGTCATACCTATAACTTCTTTTCCGTTTTTTTGCAAAGCCTTAACGAGATTGTATTTGTCTTCGGGAAAAATACCGGCGTACACGCCGCAGTTTAATGCTTCGTAATTTAATTCGATTTTACCTTCTTTTTTTAAATTATCGTAATCGCAAACTTTTTCGTTTATACCCAATTTTTCGGCTATGTTAACTGCCGTTGCCGAGTTATCGCCCGTCAACATCTTAACCTTTATATTTAAATCATTTCTCAGTAAGGTTATCACGTCTTTAGAATCGGGACGGGGCGGATCCGATAAGCCTAATAATCCGTAAAATTTTGGAGCGGTTCCCTCCTCGCCCCCTAGAACAGCCAAGGTTCTTTCTCCGCGGTTTGAAAACTCCAAGGATTCCTTTTCCCAATCGATGCTTGTATCAAATTCTTTTATAATTAAAGGCGAACCTTTTATTGCTTTATAGGATTTTCCGTTGTCAAGGTAAAAAGCTTCCGACCTTTTTGTATCTGGGTCGAACGGAATAAATTTTGTTTTTTGGGGGATACTTATATTCAAACCCTTAGCCTTGTCGAGGATAACTTTATCTATCGCATCCATAGTCGCTTCTTCCGAAGCAACCGACGCCATTTTTAACAAATCGTTCCCGTTAAAATTTCCATAAGGGCGAATCGTTGTAAGCGTAAGTTCATTCATCGTTAATGTTCCTGTTTTATCGGAACATAGAATCTCCATTGCCGCGGAATCTTCAATAGCGCCTAATCTTGTGGTAAGGACGCCTTCCTTTGACAATGCTAAAGACCCTATGGCATTTGCAAGCGTAAATGTAGGAGGAAGCGCTACCGGAACCGAGGCGATAAGAAGTATCAGCGCAAAAGGCAGTATATCTTCCATAGGTATCCCGGTTATGACTGCATATACAAGTATAGCCGCCACAAGTATACCGTCCATTGCTATAAGATATTTAATTATAGACATGATTAACATTTCTGCCTGAGAAGGCACTTTGGCTAATTTTACAAGCTCGGTCGTCTTTCCAAAATAACTTTTAGAACCGGTTGCCGTAACCTCCCCGCTTACCTCCCCCCTTCTTATAATGGAACCGGAATATACGGTATCTTTAGGCCCTTTTTCTACCGGCAGCGATTCTCCCGTTAATGCCGATTGATCTACGTCGGCGTTTCCCTCGGCAATTTCCAAATCGGCTGGAGCAAAATCACCCATGCGCAAAACGATATAATCTCCGGGAACAAGCTCTCTTGCAGACATAACTATCCAGTTCCCGTTCCTTAAAACCCTTGCCGTTACCTGCAGTTTCTTTTTAAGAAGTTCCACCGCACCCGAAGCCTTTTGCTCTTGGAAGAAGCCCAAGACAGCGTTAAATGTGAGTAGAAAGGCAATAATCACGGCATTAAGAGTTTTCCCAAAAGCTAACTCCAACAAAAGTGCAGCTTCAAGCATCCATGCAATAGGACCCCAAAATTTTTTTAAAAAAAGTAAAAAAGGGTTAGGCCGCCTCTCCACAATCTCGTTTGGGCCGTATTTTTCTAAAAGCCTTTTTGCTTCTTCCGTGCTCAACCCCTTGAAGGAATTTCTGATATGGGGCATAAATTATCTCCTTTAAAATACGTTTATTTATTAAATATATAATAAATCACCTTATCTAAACTTGATTTATATTTGGCTTTATTTTAAATTTTGTTATAATTAAATTATATTATAATTATATATTTTATGAGAAGTTTTATAAAAAAATATGCCTAAAAATATTAAAATTCCTAAAGTTGTATCATTTATCGCTAAATCCGGCACCGGTAAAACTACTTTAATCGTTAAGATTATAAAAATACTGTCCGATAGGGGCTATAGGGTTTCTTCCGTTAAGCATACCGACCATGATTTTGAAGCGGATATTCCCGGCAAAGACTCATGGAGGCATAAAAATGCCGGAGCATTTTCCACTATGCTTATTTCAAACGGCAAAGCGGCTTTTTTCAGCGATATAGATCCGTCTTTCGATACGGAAATAAAAACTATATTGCCTAAATATTTCGGCGGTTCGGATATCGTCATAATCGAAGGTTTTAAAGACCTGAAGATAAAAAAAGTAGAACTGATGAGAAAGGATATAGACGGTGATTTGAAACCGAGATTTAAAAATGACGCCGGCCTTATTCTTGTCTGCGCGGACGAATTTATAAAAGATTTGGAAGTTCCGCAAATAAATATAAACGATTCAGAAAAAATCGCCGATTTTATAGAAAATAATATTATTAAGGCATTTAATGGATAAAATTAATTTAGGGCAGTTTATTCTTGCCCCTATGGCAGGAATAACTGGATTTCCTTTTCGGAAAACTGCCCTGAAATACGGCTCAGATTTTTCTTTTACGGAAATGGTAAGCGCGGCAGGCTTTTTGCATAACGACAGAGGAACTCTGGAACTGCTGGAAACGGGAAAAGATATAGACAAAACCGGAATTCAGCTTTTTGGAAGCGAGCCCGGCATGCTTGCCCAAGCGGCTAAAAAAGCCGAAGATAAAGGATTCAAGGTTATAGACGTTAATATGGGCTGTCCCGTTAAAAAGGTGGTGAAGACGGGTGCAGGCAGTGCGATATTAAAAGACGCAAGAGGATTTTCCCTTATAGTCGAATCAGTCAGAAACGCATTGAAAAATTCTATGTTTACGATAAAAATCAGAAGCGGATACGACGAAAATTCGGTTAATTTTTTGGAAATAGGTAAAATAGCCGAGTTAAACGGCGTCGATGCCGTTTTTTTTCATCCAAGAACCAGGTCGCTTATGTTTGGAGGGGCGGCAGATCATTCTTTAACTAAAAAACTTAAAGAAGAGCTCGCTATTCCGGTATATGCAAGCGGCGATATTTTTACGGTTGACGATGCGGCAGATATAAAAAATTATACCGGAGCTGACGGAATTATGTTTGCAAGGGGGGCTATAGGCAAGCCATGGGTATTTGCAGAGGTTAAAAATAATCATACGCATACGGATATAAATCTAAAAATAGACATAATCATAGAGCTGATGGAAGAAATAAGTTTATTTTACGGCAGGGAAAGAGGTCATAGTCTTATAAGACCTCATCTTTATAGCTTTTTAAAAGGATTTAAAGGCTCAAAGGGATTAAGATGCATGGTTAATAACGCGAAAACCGAAAAAGAGATATTAGAAATTTTAAATATATTAAGAACGGCGGAAGATGAATATACTCGGCTTGATTGAAAAGTTTTTAAACCGCGGGGATGCCCTTATATCCGTTAATCCCGATTTTTGCGTCAGGCTTAAAACCCCTATGGCGGGCTGTTACGAATGTATAGAAACATCCCC
>JAJYYS010000117.1:3110-4976 GCA_021800745.1 bacterium | reverse complement strand
TCGGTATTGCCGGAGGCAGGGGAAAGTCGGTTTTATTTTCCAAAGGAAAGACTATAGGAAAATACGACAATAGAGAGATACTTAAGGCGTTAATCGATGAAATAGAAAATATTACCGGGGAAAAAATCAATAATAAAAACAATTAAAAATCAGGAGTCAGCGTGAGATATTCGTCGTTTTTTATTCCGTCTCTGAAAGAAGACCCTAAAGAGGCGGTACTTAAAAGCCATAAACTGCTTTTAAGAGCCGGCTACGTCCGGCAGCTTTCGGGAGGCATTTATACTTATCTTCCTCTCGGCTTAAAAAGTCTGCGTAAACTGGAAGAAATAATAAGGCAGGAGATGAATTCGGCAGGAGCAGTCGAACTTTCGATGCCGTTTGTCCAGCCTTTAGACTTATGGAAGGAATCCGGAAGGGACGAGGATTACGGAAAAGAGCTTCTGCGGTTTAAAGACAGGCAGGACAGGGATTTTTGCCTTGCCCCTACTTATGAAGAGGTTGTAACCGACCTTGTTAAGAAAAACGTAAAGTCGTATAAAGAACTGCCGCTGACGCTGTATCAGATACACCTTAAGTTCAGGGACGAGATGCGTCCGAGATTCGGACTCATGAGAGCCAAAGAGTTTGTTATGAAAGATGCCTATAGTTTCGATTCGGATGATAGAGGACTCGACGAAAGCTACAAAAAGATGAAAAGGGCATACGAAAATATATTTAAGAGACTCGGATTCGATTTTAAATTTATTAAAGCCGAAGCGGGCGAAATTGGAGGAAATTATTCCGAAGAACTTATGGTTTTTTCGGAATACGGCGAAGACAGGATAGTTATCTGCGAAAATTGCGGATATGCCGCTTCAATAGACGAAGCCGACTCCGCTTCGGATTATCACGGTCCGCTTGAATCTTGCAGGCAGCCGAAGATGACCAAACTCTTTACTCCGGATAAAAAATCCATAGAAGAAGTCGGCGAATATCTTAAGGTGGATAAGACCTGCTTCGCAAAGACGCTCATATACGAAACCGAATCCGGTTTTATTGCCGCCATGGTTAGGGGAGACAGGGAAATAAACGAACGCAAGCTGAAAAAAGCGGCGGGAGTCAAAAATTTATTCCTCGCAAAAGAGGGAGACGTTGAAAGAATAACCGGAGCTCCTTGCGGTTTCGCCGGTCCATTCAGTTTAAACGGCATAAACCTGATTGTTATAGACGAAGAGATTAATAACTCGGAATACTGGATTACCGGAGCCAACCAAAAAGACGCCCATATGGCAAACGTAAAACCCGGACGGGATTTTACTCCCGATATCGTTGCCAATATAAGAAGCGTGCAGGCCGGCGATAAGTGCGTAAGATGTTCCGGCGTTTTAACGGTTAAAAATGCAATAGAACTCGGACATATTTTTAAGCTTGGGGAAAAATATTCAAGCATTCTGAACGCAAAATTTTTGGACGAAAAAGGAGAGGCAAAATTTTTTGTAATGGGATGTTACGGCATCGGGGTGGGCAGGACACTCCAGACGCTTATCGAAGTCTTTTCGGACGATAACGGAATAAATCTTCCGGTATCGTTAAGTCCTTTCAGCACGGCCGTCGTCAGCCTTAACGTCAACGACGAAAAGATAACATCGGTTTCCGAAAAGATTTACTCCGATTTGACGGCTATGGGAATAGATGTTATCTACGACGACAGGAAATTATCCGCAGGCATTAAACTTAAAGATATAGATCTAATAGGAATACCTTTTAAGATAGTGGTCGGCAATAGGACAATCAAAGATAATAAATACGAACTTAATATAAAAAAAGGCGGTATAACGGAAACTTTCGGCGATTTGGAAAGCCTGTATCAAAGGGTGCGGGAGCTTT
>JAJYYS010000117.1:0-3010 GCA_021800745.1 bacterium | reverse complement strand
TTAAAGATTAAATTTATCGATTTAATGCATAAACGGACGACCGTCCGTTTATTATGCTCAGCCGAATCCGCTGCTATATCCTCCTCCGCCTCCGCATGAACCGGAAGTTAAAGACCCGTGATTCGACCCGTAACCTCCTCCGCAACTGGCGAATGAGCTGACTCTCTTTACGGGTTTTTCGGCTCCGCAGACGGGACATTTTATATCCTCGCCTTTTTCGCTGAGCCTTTGATAGACTTCAAATATTTTTCCGCATTTTTTACATTCGTATTCGTAAATAGGCATATTTATAATTTTCCTCCATTACCTTTTTTATATGTCTTTTTATATATTATATCATAAAAAAGCATAAAAAAAAACTTATAACGTCCCCGTTACTAATTTTATATAGTATTTATCGACATTAAGCCTGAACAGCGTATTTAAATATCCGACTTTAGCCGCTTTGTATTCGTCGAGGGTTCTATCTAGATTTATTAAAGTAGTCATTCCGGCTTTGTATCTGTTAGTAGTAATTTTTAAGGTCTGCTTTGCGTTTAATGCGGCAAGTTTTGCAACCTTGGTATTCATTGAATCGGTTTTATACTGAAGATAGGCCTTTCTGACCTGCATTTCGATTTTATTTTTCAAAAGTCCCTGATATTCGAGCATAGTATTATAGCCGCTTTTAGATTTTTGCAGATTGTTATAATCGTATAACCCTGAAAAAATATTGAAGTGAAGCATTACCGTTAAAGCATAACTATAGGAATCGTCGGGATGAATAGCCGGTCCGTTGCTGAAATAATCATATCCGGCAACCAATTTCGGCAAAAATTTGCCTTCGGCTTCTTTAATGCCTAGCCCCATATTTTTTTTATTTAACAGAAGAGCTTTGTAATCGGGTCTTTTTCTGAAAGCGGTTTTTTGGAGAGAATCGATGCTTAAGGATTTATTATACGGAATGCTTTTTAGATTGCTTGTCAATTTATATTTAGAATTTATCGGGATCCCGATTTCGATATTTAAAAAATATTTTGCAAGTTTATAATTCTTTTTTGCAGATGCAAGTTTTTCTTTCATTGCCGCGAGTTCGACCTCTGCCCTAAGGACATCCGAAGATACTACCTGTCCTGCTCTGAAAAGATTTTCAGAGAGCGATTTATATGCCTCGGCGGTTTTTACCATGCTTTTCATAAGCTTAACGTAATGTTCCGCAAGTATCGACGAATAATATGCTTTGGCAACGCCGTAAAGAACTTTCTGCTTAGTTTCGCTTAGCCCCTTTTTAACCGATTGCCTGTTAAGTTTTGCTCTTTTATAGCCGAAATATATTCCCCCTCCCATAAATAACGGTTGTTCGATAGAAAATTCCGATTCATAATTGTGTATCATCCCGGGATTATTTAAGAAATTCGGGCTGAAATAAGATTGAACGTTTTGCGGCGTAAGTATCCTCTGGTTCAACACGCTTCCAAATGCATATAAAGGATTATCGGTGTTCATATAAATTTCGTTAAAATCTATTTTCGGAAAAAAACCGCTCATAGCTTCGTTTTCTTCGTAGCCCGCGGAATTAAGCTTTATTTTTTCGAGTTTTAACATTTTGTTATATTTTAAAGCGTATAAAAAAGCCTGATTAATCGACATGCTCGATGCAGGGTTAGATTGAAAAGAAAAAGCAAATACGGCCATAGAACTTGCCGTGATTAATACGATTAATACAAAAGAAAATAAAATGGCCGTTATTATTTCGGGGATATTTTTTAATATTTTATTTCTATTCATATATATTAATAATTATATATTTAACATAATATATTTTTATTTTTGGAAATTTCTTAATTTTTTATTTTGGTATATTTAATAAAATAGACTTATCGGTCTTTTGGATGTTTAGATTGCGGTTTTCATTCGAAGAGGCGCTGCTGCCGTATTCTTTTAAATCTTTAAATATTTTTTCTATTCTTTTATCGTTAAGTTCGTAGCACATCATAACCCCGTCGCGTTTACAGCTGACTATTCCCTTATTTTTAAGGGATATCAGATGCTGTGAAACCGTAGCTTGAGAGAGGCCGAGCGATTCCCAGATGTTTTTCACGCAGGATTTGTTAGTTACCAGAACCTCGATTATCTTAAGCCTTATAGGGTGTCCCAGAGTTTTAAGAAGTTCCGCTTCCGTTCTGTATTCTTCTTGGATATTAGCCATATGTGTAAAAAATTATATAAAAATATAGATAAACATATATATTAATTAATATTATTATATTTAATTTTATAATGCGTGTCAATAAAAAACAAGACCTCTGCATTCATTATGCAAAGGTCTTGTGTATAATTTATTTTGCGGCATTATCAGATTAAAACGCAGGTTAAAATGCAAGATGAATTTGCGAATTGGCGGCATATTCCATAAACGTAGCGGCGCCGGCATATTCAAGCCCATCGATCATATCTTCCTTTTTAAAACCGAAAAGGTCCATAGTCATTTGGCATGCGATAAGCCTTACCCCGGTTTCCTGGCATAAAGATATAAGTTCGGGTACGGTTGCAACCCCGTTTTTCTTGATCATAGACTTCATCATAGAAGTAGCCATTGCCGTCATACCTGGCAGAGCGCCTATAATGTTCGGGACGGGCATAGGCATTGCTGGATTTGCGATAGGGGAAACCTTCAGGCTGTCTCCGGCATCTTTTTTAAGTATCTGCAATCCGTAAAACGTAAAAAATATCGCGCTCTCGATATCGAGCGTTGCCGCCGTAGAGGCAAGAATAAGCGGGGGATAAGCCATATCCAGCGTTCCGTGAATAGAAATAATAGCCATTTTTGTCTGATCAGCCATTTTTGTTCTCCTTTTAAAGGTTTAAAATTAAATTTTAAATTTTAGACATTAAGTTAAATAGAATTAAAATAAAACAGATTAATTAAAACCAAAATATCAAAATAGGCCGATGATTTTTAATTTACCACTTTTTAAAATAAATGGCAAGAAAATATTTTTTTATAATAAAATAAGACTATTATTTTTTT